>JAESUI010000137.1 GCA_016763135.1 Flavobacteriales bacterium | reverse complement strand
TTTTAGAGATGAAAAAAATTTCTACATTTGCCGACCATTTGAATGGTGCCTTAGCTCAGTTGGTAGAGCAATGGACTGAAAATCCATGTGTCCCTGGTTCGATTCCTGGAGGCACCACTCTTATTAAAGCCTTAACTACTCGGTAGTTAAGGCTTTTTTGGTTTTTTGAACTATATTTAATGGAGTGGAATTTTTGACATACTACGATGAAATTTGTCTCAGAATTTATAATCAATCTTTACAACTTTCCATTTAGTCTTTTTCAATAAATAATACTCGATTATTCTATTCTCATCTTCTTTATGTTTGATTTCAACTATTGCAGTACCCCCTTTCATAGATTCTGAAACCCCATAAGTAAGTTCTTGAATACGATTTTCTACTATTCGCTTCTAATCCTTTGTTATAAAAGAAATTCAGATGAAACTTCCAGCTTTCTATCTGGTCATCAATAGTAATTGAATCATTCTCTGGAATATCTTCTATAACATGATTTTTAAATATTTCAACATTATCTGGAATTTTTATTAATTTTAAACAAAAATCAATTATGAAAAAACCAATTTCCCTCTTCCTTTCTATTTTTATAACAGTTTTAGGATTTTCTCAAACTACCTATAATGACATCGCTCCTGCATTATATCAAAACTGTACTTCTTGTCACAGAGTTGGTGGAGGAGCCCCTTTTTCTATGTTAAGCTATAACGATATTTCTCCATGGGCTAGCGCTATGGAAACTGCTTTACTTAATGGAGATATGCCTCCTTGGGGAGCCGATACTGCGTATATACATTTTGTAAATGAACGCCCTATATCGCAAGCCGATAAGGATACTATCTTAGCGTGGATAAATGGAGGCGCTTTACAAGGAAACCCTGCATTATTACCTCCAGCTCCAGTATACCCGCAGTACCTTTTAAACGGAACACCAGATACCATTATTCAAATGACTACATTTTACAGTAATGCTGGTGCCTCAGATACTTACAACACTATAGTTGTACCATTAGCTTTATCTCAATCCAGGTTTATTAGAGCAATTGAATTGGTACCTGCGGATCCTAGCCTTATCCACCATTCAATTATTATTGCTGATACTTTAGGAGATATTCCCATTGATACAAGTGGTTTTTCATATTCAATTGCAGGAGATATTGCAATTGGAGCTTGGGCTCCAGGATCTATGCCCATCGTTTATCCTAATTCTCCACAACTAAAAATGGGTATAGAGATTCCTGCTAATGGAGAAATTGCCATGCAAATACATACGCCTGCAGGTACATTAGGCCAAGCAATTAACATTGAATTTAGGTTATACTTTTATCCGATAAACGAACCAGGAATAAGACCTGTTTATGATTATGTTCCTTTACAATACTGGGAAAATGATTTTTGGATTGGTGCAGGAACTATAAAAAGTTTTTCTGTAGAAGAACCAGCTTTACCTTTTGACATTTCTATTTTTTCTTCTTTCCCTCACTCTCATCAAATATGTACCGAAATATTAAATTATGCCTATGATACAATAACTTTTGATACTGTTCCACTCATTAAAATAGATAAATGGGATTTTGAACACCAAGAATATTATTATTATCAAAACTTAGTTAAAATCCCAACTGGCTATAAATTTCATTCCGACCATACTTTTGATAATACAGCTCTTAATCCAGACAATCCAAACAGCCCTCCACAACTTATTTCAGTGGGTCTTTTTACAGATGATGAAATGATATTTGATGGATTTCAATTTATTGTTTATCAACCTGGTGACGAATTAATTAACGTAGATAGTATTCTGAAAAATGACCCTTTACTCAACTACCCTGTTAGTATAAATGAGTTTTATACCTCCCTTGAGTCTAAATCTTATGTTCACCCTAACCCTCTGGTAGATAAATCATATATCTATTTTAACGCAAAACAGAATGAGTTGAAATCATACTCTCTAAAAATCTGTGATATTAAAGGCCAATTTGTAAACATGACTTATGAAATCAAAGATGGTTATTTTGAAATTTATAAAGGAAGGCTAAGTCCAAGCATTTATTTTATCAAATATCTAATGGCTATAAAAAAGTATCGTCCGGTAAAATCATTATACAATAAAAGGTAACTTTGATTAAATTTTAATTTTTAATGAGTACCAAAAGAGTTGCCCTTATAATACTAGATGGATGGGGTTTTGGAGATAAATCAAAATCGGATGCCATATACAATGCCAACACTCCTTTTTTTGATAACTGCTTAAACAATTACCCAAATTCTACTTTAAAAACCTATGGCGAACACGTTGGTTTACCCGAAGGGCAAATGGGCAACTCTGAAGTTGGTCATTTAAACATTGGTGCAGGAAGAATAGTTTACCAAGATTTTGCAAAAATTAATAATGCTTGCAAAAAGAATTCTATTGCTGATAATGAAGTTTTAAAAGCTGCTTTTAACCACGCTAAACAAAATAATGTTGCTGTTCATTTTATGGGTTTGGTTTCTGATGGAGGAATCCATTCACACCAAAAACACCTTTATAAATTGTGTGATTTAGCAAAATCAAATAATGTAACGGATGTTTTTATTCACGCTTTTACTGATGGTAGAGATTGTGATCCTAAAAGTGGTAAAGGGCAAATTGAAGCGTTGGAAAATCATTTACAAAACTCTGCGGGAGAGCTAGTTTCTATTGTTGGACGTTATTACGCAATGGATAGAGATAACCGCTGGGAACGCGTAAAATTTGCTTACGATTTATTACTTGAAGGAAAAGGAGAAGGGAGCAACAACTTGGTTAATGCCATTCAAGATTCTTATAATAATAAGGTAACGGATGAGTTTATTAAACCCATTGTAAAAGTTGATGTCGACAATAACCCTATTGGAAGAATACAACCCAACGATGTAGTAATTTGTTTTAATTTTAGAACAGATCGATGCAGAGAAATTACCATTGCGCTAACTCAAAAAGACATTATAGAAGAAGGAATGAAAACCATTCCGTTGTACTATGTCACCATGACTAATTACAACAGATGTTTTAAGAACGTACATGTAATTTACGATAAAGAAAATATCCAAAATACTATTGGCGAAGTTTTAGCAAACAACAAAAAATCTCAAATACGAATTGCTGAAACAGAGAAATATCCTCATGTTACTTTTTTCTTTTCGGGTGGAAGGGAAGAAGAATTTAATGGCGAAAAACGATTAATGGTAAACTCACCAAGAGTAGCTACCTACGATTTGCAACCAGAAATGAGTGCTGAAGAGGTTACTCAAACCATTTTACCAGAAATTGAAAACGAAACAGCTGATTTTATTTGTCTAAATTTTGCCAATACCGATATGGTTGGGCATACTGGAGTTTACTCTGCCATTACCACTGCTGCTGAAAAAGTAGATAATTGTGTTGAGCGAATTGTAAACAAAGGAATTGAACACGGTTATTCTTTTATCATTATTGCTGACCACGGTAATGCAGATTTTGCGATTAATGAAGATGGCTCTCCAAATACAGCACACAGCACAAATCCTGTTCCTTGTATCTTAATTGATAAAGATAATACCGAAATAAAAGAGGGGAAATTAGCGGATATTGCTCCTACAATTTTACAATTATTAGGGGTTGCTATTCCACAAGAAATGACTGGAGAAATTCTTATCTAATAAGATTTACGCTTCCTGCTTTTTCGAAAACTTCGTTCTCGTAAGATTCTGCTCTAACTCTATAAACAAAAACTCCAGCAGGAACTGGTTTCCCTTTATAAGTTCCATTCCAACCAACATTAATTGATTTGGATGAAAATAACATCTCTCCCCAACGATCAAATATCATCAAATCAAAATGCTCAATTCCCATTCCTTTAAACTTAAACACATCATTCATGCCGTCTCCATCTGGCGAGAAAGAATTTGGTCCGTAAATAAATAAAGGTGGTTTTATTGTTTGCATAATAGAATCATAACATCCATTAATATCTTGTACCAACAGCCATACTTCATGCAGACCATCATAACCAAAAGTGTGTAACGGGTTTGTTTCTGTGGATGTCATTCCATTATCAAATGTCCACCAAGTAGATACAATATCATCATAAGATGAATCTGTAAACTGAACCATATATTGAGAAAGATATTCAAATGTGAAATCTGCTGTAGGCGCTATTACTGTAACAAATACGGAAGATGAAACTTGAGTGCCACAACCATCTGTTATCGTAATATTGTAATTAATATCAAACGTTGGGCTAATTTGTATCCAATTAGAAGAAAAACCTCCACTCCAAGTATAAGTATATGTCCCTTCTCCTCCAGTTGCTAATGCAACTAAAACAGCTTCATCTCCAACGCATATTGTTGTATCATCAGAAACAACAAGCTGTAATGGTGCGTAAATAGGAACTGTTACCGTAAAGGAAATTGTATCTCCATCTGCAGCGCATGTATCGTTAACCCATACCGTATATGTAGTTGTCACAATAGGGTTTACTGTTATGTTGTTTCCTGTAAAATTGGTTAATCCATCTGTCCAATTGTACGTTTGTAATTGTGAACCTCCAACCATGTTGGCAACTAAAACAATCGGATCGCCTGGGCACTTTAGGTTTGCATCATTATTTACACTTAATACAACTGCAGGGAAAATAGGTACTGTTACAGTAACTGTATCGGAAGCAGAACATGCTCCATTTACATCTACAGTATAAGTTGTTGTTGCACTTGGGCTTACCTGAATGGACGGAGTTGTTGCTCCTGTACTCCACAAAATAGTTTCATTACCAGCTCCGCCAACAATAGTTGTTGTTAGTGTGACCAGTTCATTTAAACAATTCATGGTATAATCTGGCACAGTAACTTGTAAATTAATAACAGTAACTATTGAACTATCCATTACACTATATACACCGCAGGTGTCAGAAACAGTAGCGTAATAAGTAGTTGTAATACCTGGACTAACCCATATAGTATCTGTTGTTGCCCCTGTACTCCACAACGTAGTATAAGGTGGCCCTATTACATTTACCCATATAGGAACAGAATCGTTAACTCCACATGGTTTAATAGTATCTTGTATTGTAAGCTGTGGTTGTGGGTAATCAGCTATATAAAAAGTTACTGTTTGAGTATCTGGTGCATTACATATAATTTGAATTAACTGAATAATAACCGTTTCTAATGGCTCTATTAGTCCATCTTGTAAAGCATTAAAAGACAAAGTAACAGTATCTTGACCTGGAAGGAAGATAATATTATTATTACTTATTGTATAATCTGTTAATCCAGCTGTTCCTGTTATCGTAAAATTATAAATAGATGTATCTGTTATATTATCCCTTACAAAATCTAAGAAAGCTGTTCCACAACCTTCATATAAAATTGAATCGTTACCATTAATATCAATATTAGAACTAAGTGTAACTGTATTACTTGAAAAACTACTTGCTTCTAAAAACACACCAGAATCCCATGCTGTATCAGATGCATCTGCAATAGCAATTTTAATGTGGTATTGCACTCCACATTGAACTACTCCAATAGCCGTCATAACAACCGTATATCCATCATATTGAATTGACTGTGGTCCCGTGTTTACAGTGTTGTCGACATAAAATGCTGCGTTTGAACCTGGGTTTACAGTGTTAATTGTAACGGGGATTACAGTCCCTGGAACCAAAGCTATATTCATGGCATTATTAGAAAATGGCCCAGCTATTCCTGGCCCACTTAAAAAGAAACCAAAAACATCATTAATTGAATTCACAAATTCAGGGTATTCATCAGATCCAAAAACAAAATTAAACTTAACTGTATCCCCAGTTGGAATAAAATCAAATTCTAAAATTGCCGCATCATTAGTTCCTACTCCAGTACCTTCTAGTATATCTAAATCAGGGTCTCCAACACCAAAATTCCCACCTCCAAGTGATGCACTTCCACTATTATTTGGACCAATAGCATTATTCACATCTCCAGTAGCTAAAATAATTCCATTATTTATCCCTAATAATGGATTGGTGCCAGCAGCATTAAACTCTCCAATTTGATCAAGTTGACCAGAAAAGGTAACATTAGAAACTGTTACCCCTCCACCTACCAGTACGTTTTGAACATATTGAGTTGGTGTTAATGCACCAGTAGTTATTGTTAATTGAGCATTAACAGTACCTCCTATGACAAACAATAATATTAACCAGACTAATCTTTTCATCTTCTCGATAAATGCAAATTTATACAACTAAGACTTTATTCCATAGTAAATGGTTGCCATAATATTAAATAAATAGGTTTGATTGTTGGATTTCTAAAATTTATTATAAATCTTTTTCTTCATTTAAAAACGAAATTATTATTAATTTCATCGCCTATTAAACTTAATACTACTATGTCTGAAATCAATAATTATATCTCTGAAAATAAAGAACGTTTCCTTAATGAATTGTTAGATTTATTAAGAATTCCTTCAGTAAGCGCAGATTCATCTTATGATGCTGATACAGCTAGAACAGCTGATGAAGTGAAAAAAAGATTAGAAGAAGCTGGTGCAGATAATGTTGAAATTTGTCCAACTGATGGTCATCCAATCGTTTATGGAGAAAAAATTATTGACACAAATCTTCCAACTATATTGGTTTACGGACATTACGATGTACAACCAGCTGACCCAATAGAGTTGTGGGACAGTCCTCCTTTTGAACCTGTTATTAAAAAAACAGACATTCATCCAGAAGGAGCAATTTTTGCCCGTGGATCTTGTGATGATAAAGGTCAAATGTACATGCACGTTAAAGCATTTGAGGTAATGATGAAAACAAACACATTAGCTTGTAATGTTAAATTTATGATTGAAGGTGAAGAAGAAGTTGGCTCAGAAAATTTGGGAACTTTTGTTAAAGCAAACAAAGAGAAACTTAAAGCAGATGTTATCATAATTTCTGATACAGGAATTATTGCCAATGACACTCCATCAATTACTGTTGGATTAAGAGGGTTAAGTTATGTTGAAGTTGAAGTTACTGGTCCTAATCGTGATTTACATTCTGGATTATATGGTGGAGCTGTTGGCAATCCAATAAACATCTTATGTGAGATGATTGCTAAAATGAAAGATGATAAAGACCACATTACAATTCCAGGTTTTTATGATGATGTTGTAATACTGAGTAAGGAAGAAAGAAATGATTTGGCAAAAGCACCTTTTGATGTTGAAGAATTTAAAAAATCTATTGCATTAAAAGATATTCATGGTGAAGAAGGTTACACTTCTATGGAAAGAACTTCTATCAGACCTACTTTAGATGTTAATGGAATTTGGGGAGGATATATTGGTGAAGGAGCAAAAACGGTTATAGCTTCTAAAGCTTATGCTAAAATATCTATGAGACTAGTACCTAACCAAGAAAGTGATAAAATAACTGAAATATTTACCAATTACTTTAAAAGTATTGCTCCTAATTCTGTATCAGTAAAAGTAACTCCACATCATGGAGGCACACCTTATCTTACGCCAACTGATTTTGTAGGATATAGAGCTGCTAAGCAAGCTTTAGAAGATACATTTAATAAAACCCCCGTTCCTTTTCGAGGGGGAGGAAGTATTCCGATAGTCGCATTATTTGAACAAGAATTAGGGTTGAAATCTGTATTAATGGGGTTTGGCTTAGATTCTGATGCTATACATTCGCCTAATGAACACTACGGTATTTTTAACTACTTTAAAGGAATAGAAACTATCCCTTTATTCTATAAATATTTCGCTGAATATCATAAATAAGTATAATTTCCGTTTTCTTCATAAAACCTTTTCATTTGAAAAATATATTCAAATATACTTCTGTTCTCTTTTTAGTTTTCAGTCTTTCAAGCTGTCTTGAATACAGAGAAGTTGAAGTAATAAAAATCACTAATGTTGGAATAAAAGAAATTTCAACAAAAGCAATTGACATTGAAGTTGCCATGCAAATTAAAAATCCAAATAAGTATGATATTAGCATTGTTGGATCTGATTTGATGATTTTTCTTAAAGGAAAAAAATGGGAACAGCGATTATTAAAGAAAAAATTAAGCTTAAGAAAAAATCAAACGATATCTATCGCTTTACAATTCAATCAAATCTAAAAGATTTAGCTTCTGGGGCACTTCCTGTTATATTGGGTTTAATAACACAAAGCTCTGTTGACATACAAATTCAAGGTCACATTAAAGCTAAAGCCAAAGGCATTAGTAAAAAAATTCCAATAGATTTTAAAGAAACCGTTAAGTTATAATTATCTAATAATACTAACGTGTCCTATTTTGGTATGGGTTTTACCGTTAATATCGTCAAAGAATAGTTTCCATACATAAACGCCATTTTGGACGAGTTTACCTTTGTAAGTTCCATTCCAAGGTGCGAATTTCTTATGTGATTCAAAGATAAGTTCTCCCCAACGATCAAAGATTAAGAAGGTATAGTCCTCATCAGATATTCCAAATCCATTAGGGAAGAATCCGTCATTCATACCATCGGCATCAGGAGTAAATGCATTAGGGACATAGATACCAAACTCACCAATTACAATAGCGGTATTAGAAGTAGTATCAATACAACCATTGGCATCAACCACCGTTAAAACAACAAGGTAATGACCTGTATCTTCTGGGAAAGTATAAATAGGATTTTGCATAATACTAGAGTCTAGCCCTCCAATATCCCAACTCCAACTTACAATATTGGTATAAGATTGATCTGTAAAATGAACCGTAGGGTCAAACATACTTGTTGGATTAGGGTTCATGGTAAAATCAGCTGTAGGATCAGCAAATACAGTTACATAATTAGGTTTAACTAAAGGACCAGCAGTACAGCCATTTACTCCAGTAACAGTTAATCCAACATCATAACTTCCCGGGCCTGAATAGGTGTGGGATACTATATCTCCTGTTGCTCCATTACCATCTCCAAAGGTCCATGTTGCAGTTCCTCCTATAGGTGTTGTTGCATTGGTAAATGTAAATGCTTGTTGCGGTGTTTCACACATTCCAAAAGTGTCGACTAAGAAATCAATAATAGGTAAAGGGTTTACCGTTATTGTTATTTGTGCTGTTGCTGCGGGATTAGTACATCCATCATTTAATGTTACGGTATAAACTGTTGTAACTGTAGGAGAAACTGTTTGTGTTGCCCCTGGATTTAGACCGTTGTTCCATGTATAAACATAAGTGGCAGGATTACCATTGCCACCATTACCTTGCGCAGAAAAAGTAGCAGACTGTCCTTCACATATTGTCATGTCAGGGTCTGTAATTACCACTAAGGCTGGAGAAACAGTTACATTCACATTAATTGGTAAAGAAGGACATCCATTTGCATCCATCGCAATGACAGTGTAAACAGTATTTACTGTAGGGGTTACCACAAAAGGTGATCCGGTAAAATTCCCAGGGTTCCAATTGTAGGTATAAGGTCCACCACTACCATTTGCACCTGTAGCAGTTAAATTAGCAGATTGTCCTAAACAAATAGTAACTGGATTTGCATTAACTGTTACAAGAGATGGTTCTCCTATAGTTACTGTAGCAGTATCTGTACACCCAGTAGCTGGGTCAGTAAGTTCTACATCATAAATCCCTGCAGCAAGACCTATTGCTGTTTGGGTGACTTGTCCACCAGCATTAAACCAATTAAAATTGTAGTTTACCAAAGGATTTGAACCAGCTGCTGTAGCTGTTCCGTCTGCTGTACCATTACAACTTGCATTGGTAAATGCTGTAATGCTTGCCGTAAAAGTAGGGTTATTGGCTACTGTTATGGTAAAAGTAGTATCACAACCTACAGGAGTAGCATTATCAGCTACTGTTACGGTATAAGTTCCAGGAGTTAAATTTAACAAGGTATTACTTGCCACAGGGCCTGCTCCCCAATCGTAAGTATAACCAGCTGTTCCACCAGCAAAACCAACAACAGTAACGGAGCCATCAGGTGCTCCACAATTAGATGGTGTTGAAGTAGTCGTATAAGTAAACGGTGTAGGTTCTGTTACCACAAAAGGAGCAATTATAGTACATCCAAAAGCATCTGTTACGGTAACCGAATAATTACCAGCACTTAAATTAGTAGCAGGATTAGTAATTTGATTACCTGCAGCGGCATCCCATTGGTACAAGTATGGAGAGACGCCTCCTTGTGGAGCAACAACAATCGCCCCATCATTTCCATTGAAACAAGATGTAGGTGTTGGTGTTCCTGGGGCTGTTAAAATGCTAAACAAAATAGTTACATTATCAGCTGATGTACATCCTCCAGTGTTATCTTCTGTCCAAGTTAAGTTATAAACTCCTGCTGCAGGAACTGTAACGGTAGCATTAGCTGAATTTGCTGGAGCAAAAACTACTCCCGCAGGGCCTGTCCAAGTTCCTGTACCAAAACTAACAATGGCATTTAAGTTATAAGTTAATGTACATGATGTATCGTCTACCCCTGCATTGGCAGTTGGCAACCCAAGAAAAGGTCCTCCTGTTACTGTAACTGGACACCCATTAACATCTACAATGTCAAAAGAATACATATCTCCATCTTGTAAACCATTAATTACAATGTTTCCTGCATGTGTTGCTGTATTATTCACAAAACTTGCTGTTGCTGGTAATAGATTAGATGCAGTATACAATGAACCATCTGCTTCTGGTAATCCTCCTGTTACTGTAACTGTTACTGAACCTGTTTGACAATCCTCTACAGCAACTGTTGTAATCTCTGTTAAATATTGTACCGCATAAGGTTGCCCCATACTATAACAAGGCATAGTAGTATTTACATAACTATAAGTTCCTGAAGTTGTATCATAAAATGTTATTGGCACATAATAAATGGTATTATTAGTCCAGGCTCCTGCATAACTTGGAATTCCTAAATTATTAACGTCATTAAAGGTATTACCAAATCCTACTAACCCAACAAAACAAGGGTCGTTGGTAATATTGTCATTAGGAAAAACATTACTTGGTACTGTCGCAATAGTTGGAGGACAGCTATAAATTAAATATCCAATCCCTGGATTATAAGCTGGCCCTGGTGGATTATTTGCAATATCAGGATCAACATTATCCCCATTAGAGT
>JAESUI010000136.1 GCA_016763135.1 Flavobacteriales bacterium | reverse complement strand
TCTGCTTGTGGTAAAAACATGAGTAAAGAAACATACGATACTTTAGGTCATCAAAAAGAAGTGAACTACGCACTCCGAACAGATATGACTAAAGAAGAATTTATTAAAGAAGTTACAGATGGCTTAGTTGCTCCCCCTCAATATTTTCCTAAAAATGTAGGAATGAATAAGGGAATCAATAAAAGTTATGATGATATTTTAACTGATGGAAATAAACCATTATCAGTTTCGGAATTCAAAACATTAGCAGATAATGGAGCAAAAATATTAGATGTCAGACATGAACATAATTTTGTAAAAGAACATATTAAGGAATCATGGTTTTTCGGTTTAGATGGCACTTTTGCTTCATGGGTAGGAACATTAATTGAAGATTTAAACACCCCCATTATATTAGTAGTCCCTGAAGGAAGAGAAGAAGAAGCGATTACGCGATTAGCTCGAGTAGTCTATGATAATGTAAAAGGATACTTAAAAGGAGGCATTAAAGCCTGGGAACAAGCAGGAGAAGAAATAGACACTATAATAAACGTGACACCAAAAGAATTTTCGGAAAAAATTGCTAATCATGATGTAGATATTTTAGATGTAAGAAAAAATTCTGAATTCTATTCAGAACACATCATACATGATAGCATAACAAACTCATGTTTAGACAAACTAATAACTGAACATTCTAAATTAGACAAAAACAAAGAATACTATGTTCATTGTTTAGGTGGCTATCGCTCAGTTATTGCCATTTCAATATTAAAAACAAAAGGATTTAATGATTTAATAAATATTGATGGAGGGTTTAATGAAATAAAAGCTTGCGAAAACATACAAACATCAGAATATGTTTGTCCTACCACCATGTAATAAAAATTAAAAAAAAGAAAATGAGTTACGAAAATGTAGATTTAAATGAAGCAACAATAGTTGATGTAAGGACTCCAGGAGAATTCTCTATGGGCTGTGTTGAAGGCTCTGTTAATATTCCGCTAGACCAAGTGCCACATAAAGTAGAAGAGTTTAAAAACATGAAAAAACCATTAGTACTTTGCTGTGCATCTGGAGGAAGAAGTGGGCAAGCTGTTCAGTTTTTAGAAGCAAATGGCATTGAAGAAATATACAATGGTGGAGGATGGAATATGGTAGCTGTAAGAATGTGAAAAAGAATAATTATGAGTTTAATTAGAAAAATATTTGGCTTAGGACCTAAAGTAAATCATCACGAATTAATTGCCAATGGTGCAATTTTAATTGATGTAAGAACCCCAAGAGAATATTCAAATGGGAAACCAACAAATTCAAAAAACATACCACTAGATAAAATTGGTGGGAAAATTGATAAAATCAAAAAATTAAATAAACCTATTGTACTTTGTTGTGCTTCCGGCATGAGAAGCGGAAGAGCTACTTCTATGTTAAAAAGCAACGGTATCGATGCGTACAACGGTGGAGGTTGGAATAAATTTGCATGATAAATCGTATTGCAAATAACTGGCATTGGATGAGAATAGTTCGTTTAGGAATTGGTGGCTATGGACTCGTACAAGGACTAATGTATTCCGAAAATTTAATGATAGGTATAGGCGCATTCTTTTTAATACAAGGTATTTTTAATTTTGGATGTAGTAGTTGCTCAACAAACAATTGTGAAATAAAACCCACGAAAAATGAAACTCAAAAACTGGATACTTAAAAAGAAGATCTCCATTATTATCACTTTTATTGGAGCAATAGCTGGATTTTTATACTGGAATTATGTAGGCTGTGCTTCTGGGAATTGTGGAATTACAGCCAATTGGCATACGAGCATGGCTTATAGCTCATTAATGGGGTGGTTTGTTGGCGATATTGCAAGTGATAAATTCAACCCTAAAAAAAACGAAAATAATTAATCAAAACTTATAAAATAACAAGATGAAAAAATTATTATTTATTATCCCTTTAGGATTGTCAGTATTGGCAATTGGATGCACAACAAATACAGACACAAATACAACAGAAGCAACAGTTGAACAACAAGAACCCTCTATAATAGATGTAAATGTAAATGATTTTGAAGAATCAATGCATGTTGAAGCAGGTCAAGTTCTTGATGTTCGTACACCCGAAGAATGGGCTGGAGGGACAATCAAGGGGGCCATTAAAATGAATTTTTACGATGCCGATTTCGCAGAACAAATTAACAAACTAGATAAAAACAAACCCATTTATGTATACTGTAAAGCTGGTGGAAGAAGTGCAAAAGCTGCAGATCAATTGAATAAAGCAGGATTCAAAAATGTATTTAATTTGCTTGGAGGAATTACTGCTTGGAATTCTGCTGGAAAAGAAACAGTAAAATAACCTTAAATAAAAAATGTTGAAGACCTGTGAAAAATTAATTTTTCACAGGTCTTTTTTTATGGCTTACTCAGAAATAATAGTCTATTTTTGTGCCTCATTTCACGGCTAAAAAAACAATATGAGTGACGCTATCAAACACGAATGTGGTATTGCATTAGTAAGACTTCTAAAACCATTAGATTATTATATTGAAAAGTACGGGACAGCCACTTATGGCTTAGACAAAATGTACTTGTTAATGGAAAAGCAACATAATCGTGGACAAGATGGAGCAGGGATAGCCAACATTAAATTTGACGTTGCTCCTGGAGAGAGATACATTAGTCGATATCGTTCCAATCATTCAAACCCTATAAAAGACATCTTTGGGAAAATAAATGCCAAATTTGAAGCTGTTTACAGTCATAATCCAAAGCTTTTAAAAGATGCCGATTGGCTAAAAAAAAATGTAGCCTTCACAGGAGAGCTTTCTTTGGGACATCTTCGTTACGGAACTTTTGGAGGAAATAGCATTGAACATTGTCATCCTTTTTTAAGACAAAATAATTGGATGACTAAAAATTTGGTAGTTGCAGGAAACTTTAACTTAACCAATGTAGATGAGCTTTTCAATATCTTAGTAGAAATTGGCCAACACCCAAAACAAAAATCTGATACAGTTACTGTAATGGAAAAAATTGGTCATTACTTGGATGAAGGCAACCAAGTATTATATGATAAATTTAAAGCCGAAGGTCATACTCGTCAAGAAATATCTAAACTAATTGCAAGAGATTTAGACTTACAAAAAATATTAAAAAACTCTGCCGAAGATTGGGATGGAGGTTATGCAATGGCAGGATTATTAGGGCATGGAGATGCTTTTGTGTTGAGAGACCCTTCTGGAATTAGACCAGCATTTTATTATCAGGATGATGAAGTCGTAGTTGTAACTTCCGAACGACCTGTAATCCAAACAGCTTTTAATGTTGCTATAGAAACGATTAAAGAAATTGAACCAGGTCATGCATTAATCATTAAAAGAAATGGGGATGTTTCGATGAAACAAGTTCGCGAACCTTACGAAAAAACAGCTTGTTCATTTGAACGGATCTACTTTTCAAGAGGAAGTGATAAAGACATCTATAAAGAAAGAAAGCAACTAGGAAGAAATGTTGTACCACAAATTTTAAAATCAATTGATAACGATTTAAAAAACTCAGTTTTCTCATTTATTCCAAATACTGCCGAAACATCTTTTTATGGGATGATGAAAGGGATGCAAGAAGTGTTGAATGGAATTAAACTCAAAAAAATAAAAGCATTAGGTGCTAACCCTTCTGACGAAGCATTAGCAAAAATTTTGGCTTTAAGAAACAGAATGGAAAAAATTGCTGTTAAAGATGCCAAACTAAGAACATTTATTACCCAAGATGATAGCCGAGATGATTTAGTGGCTCACGTTTACGACATTACTTATGGCAGCGTTTACCCTACCGATAACTTGGTAATTATTGATGACTCTATTGTAAGAGGAACCACATTAAAGCAAAGTATTCTGCGAATTTTAGACCGATTAAACCCTAAAAAAATTGTAGTAGTTTCTTCAGCTCCACAAATTCGTTACTTAGATTGTTACGGTATTGATATGGCAAAAATGGGCGATTTTATTGCTTTTCAAGCAGCAATTGCTTTACTAAAAGAACAAGGGAAACAAAGTATAATCGATGACACTTACAAAAAATGTAAGGCTCAAGAAAACTTACCAAAAGAAGAAATCATTAACAATGTTAAAGCCATTTATGCTCCTTTTACAGCTGAAGAAATTTCTAAAAAAATATCTCAATTATTGACACCAGAGAATATGAATGCTGAAGTAGACATCATTTACCAAAGCATAGAAGGCTTACATGAAGCTTGTCCAGAGCACAAAGGGGATTGGTATTTTACAGGAAACTACCCTACCCCTGGAGGAAACCAAGTAATTAATAGAGCATTTATTTATTACATTGAAGGAATAGATAAGAGGGCATATTAACAAACCCTCTTTTGTCTTTTGTCTTCTACCTTACACTCCTAGTTTTCAAATAGTTCTATATTTGAGATGCATTTTTGTTTAACCTTTATGAGAATTTTCCTTTTCCTTCCTCTATTTGCACTTTTTAGTTGTGGTAGCGATCCACAAGAAGTTATTGAACAAGTAACCCCAATTGTAGCAAAACACAAAAGACCAATTTCTATAAAAAATGGTAAGTTTTTTGAAGTGAATGGACAGCAATTACTTTACGGTGGAGAAGACAGCACACAGCATTTTAACATAACAGGTTACATACTAATTGATAAGCAATTTCATTATGGAATTGGCAGAGAAGTTTTCCCTGCATTACTAAAACCCGAATTTATATCTGTAACAGAAGCAGATACTTCATGGGCTGATACCACTCGTTTTTTAGTGGCTTATTCTGGCAATGAAGTAAAAGCATACTCTATTAAAGATTTAACTAAACATGAAGTAGTAAATGATGTTTTAGATGGAAAACCAATTATGGCAGCATATTGTGTCTTAGCCGATTTAGGAGCTATTTACGAAAGAACTTATGGAGATAAAGTGCTGACTTTTGCATTAAGCGGTTACACTTACCACGATGATAATGTTTGGGACGGCTTAGATGGTTTTGTGCTTTGGGACAGGGAAACAGAAAGCTTGTGGTGGCCATTGATTGACAAAGCAGTTTCTGGCCCGTTGAAAGGGGTTCATTTTTTAGAAATGGATAAAGCACATTGGGAAGACACTACTTGGGACAAAATTAAAAAATCTTACCCAAATGCTATGATAATGAAATCAGGATTAGATTTTGAAAGGCCAACCTCTTGGGAGAAATTAGATGATGTTTCCAATATTGTTGAAAGATTTTCTGTTAAGCAATAATCCTCTCATCACATTTAAGTTTTAAAGCCAATTCATCTTAGGTATATTTGTTGTATAAATTGAATTTATGCAGCTATATAAATCCATAATTATTATCTTTTTGTTTGGAGTACAACTTACCTCATATGCTCAAAAAGAGGACTTCACACACCAAGACACTTTAAGGGGGACTATAACACCAGAAAGAGCTTGGTGGGATTTAACTTATTATCATTTAAGTGTAAAAGTTAACATTAAAAAGAAAACATTATCAGGAAGTAACCTCATCAAATATA
Organism: Flavobacteriales bacterium; assembly: GCA_016763135.1. Classification (GTDB taxonomy): domain Bacteria; phylum Bacteroidota; class Bacteroidia; order Flavobacteriales_E; family Vicingaceae. Next base: position 4,741 of record JAESUI010000136.1, on the reverse strand, counting down.
AAGTTTTAGAACCTCATCAAACACTTCAAATTGAATTACAAGAGCCATTAAAAATCACTAAAATCATTCAAGAAAAAAATGAATTGAAATTTAAAAAAGATGGTTACTCTTATTTTATACAACTCGATAAAAAACAAAGTGTTAATGACATAAATGAATTAACTATCTTCTATGAAGGGACTCCGCAGGAAAGCAAAAACCCTCCTTGGAGTGGTGGTTTAACATGGAAAAAAGATAACAATGGTAATCCTTGGGTTGTAACAACTTGTCAAGGAATTGGGGCGAGCATTTGGTGGCCAAATAAAGATCATGCTTATGATGAGCCTGATAGCATGCTCATCAGTGTAACTGTACCAAAAAACTTAACAGATGTCTCTAATGGAAGGCTAAGAAGTGTAATCGAAAAAGGAAATACCAAAACATTTAATTGGTTTGTTTCTAATCCTATAAACAACTATGGTGTAAATATGAACATTGGAGATTATGTTCATTTTAACGAAGTTTACAAAGGCTTAAATGATGATTTAGCTTGTGATTATTATGTATTACGAAATAATTTAGAAGTAGCTAAAAAACAGTTTAAAGAAGTTCCGAGAATGCTAAAAGCATTTGAGCATTGGTTTGGTCCGTATCCATTTTATAAAGATGGGTACAAATTAGTAGAAGTTCCTTATGCTGGAATGGAACACCAAAGCTCTGTTACCTATGGCAATGGTTTTAAAAATGGTTATTGGGGAAGAGACATAAGTGGTACCGGTTGGGGAATGAAATTTGATTTTATTATTGTACACGAATCTGGACATGAATGGTTTGCCAATAATATTACCCATGTTGATGTAGCAGACATGTGGATACATGAAGGTTTTACCTCTTATTCTGAAAGCTTATTTTTAGATTACCATTTTGGAACAGAAGCTTGTAACGAATATGTACAGGGTGTTCGTGAAAACATAGGGAATGACCGCCCGATAATTGGAACATATAATGTCCATCATGAAGGGTCCGGAGACATGTACAACAAAGGCTCAAACATCTTACACACTTTACGTCAATTAATTGAAGATGATGCGCTCTGGCGTTCTATTTTAACTGGATTAAATAAAGAGTTTCATCATCAAACTGTCACCTCAAAACAAGTAGAAGATTACCTCAGTGAAAAAACAGGAAAAGATTTGTCAGCATTTTTTAACCAATATTTAAGAACTACTAAAATCCCGAAATTAGAATACATTATAAATGATGAAGCCTTGCAATTTCGGTATGTAAATGTAGTTGAGAATTTTGATATGCCTATTAGAATTCTTATCAATGAAAAAGAAAAATGGATTTTTCCTAGTGAAAATTGGAATGCTTTCAATTTTGAAGAAAAAGGGATCAACCTAAGTTTTGATGATAATTTCTATATTGAATATAAAGGCTTACCTGACGATTAATTTATCATTCTTTCAGCTAATTTAAAAGAATAATGTTTTGCAATAAGCGAAAAAATCGAATTATCTAAAAGAATCTTAGTACTTTGTGCTTAGATTATGTTTTACCCTAAACAACTATTATTACTTTTTTTTACCCTGAATTTATTTCAGTACAGCTTAGCTCAAAATTTTGCTGACAAAGATTATTACATAGTTGATAGTCTTGAAGTTGATAAAATTAGCGAAAACGATAAACTACTAATTGACAGCTGTTTAGTGTTGTTCCACAATGCTAAACACGATACAGACAAAATAAATGCGATAACAATTATTGTAGAAGAAAGTTGGGATGACAGCGTTTGGCCAAAATATAACATGTGGTTATATCACTTTTTGAAAAAGAGTCTTACCAAACAGAATACTAAATTAGCTAAACAAAATCTTTTAAAATCTTTAGCGGGAACTATCAACAATATTGGCTTTTTTTATAACAATCAAGGAGATATTAAAAATGCCCTAAAATATTACGAGGAAAGTCTAAAAATTGAAAAGGAAATTGGAAACAAGGAAGGAATTGCCCAAAGCCTAAATAATATTGCCATAATATATAAAAACCAAGGAGATATAGAAACCGCCATAAACCTCCTGCATCAAAGCTTAAAAATTCAGGAAGAAATAGGGAATCAGGAAGGAATTGCTCAAGGATTAAATAATCTTGGAGGAATATATAACTCCCAAGGGGAAAAAGAAAAAGCGTTAGAGTATTTTCATAAAAGTCTAAAACTTGAGGAAAAAGGAGGGAATAAACAAGGGATTGCTATTGGCCTTAATAACCTTGGATATATCTATAACAGTCAAATCGAAGAATTTCTTAAAAAAAAATCAGACCCTAAATTAATAGATCGCTTAGCAGAAAAAGCCATTGATTACTATCTCAAAAGCCAAACTATATATTTTTCATTAGGAAATAAAAAAGGAATTGCGGGGTCTTATATTAATATTGGTATCGTTTATAATAATCAATCGAAAAACTTAACTAGCTCAACTACTATTAAAGACAAAAAAGAAAAAGCGTTAGAATACTATAAAAAGAGTTTAAAAATTTTCAAGCTAATTGAAGATAAAGAAGGTAGCACTTATGCTTTAAATTGTATTGCAAGTGTTTTAATGGATCTAAACCGTACAGCTGAAGCTGTTAAATATGCTGAACAAAGTTTAGTGATAGCAGAAAAAATAGGATTCCCGGCAAACATTAGTGCTACAGCAAATCTATTAAGTAACTTATATGAAAAACAGAATAAGGGAATGAAGGCATTGGCTATGCATCGATTATTTATTAATATGAGAGATAGTATCAATAATGATAAAAACCTTAAAGCAACAATAAAACAACAAGCAAAATATGACTATGAAAAAGATAAAGCCATTGATGATGCAGAACATGACAACCTAATTGCTATTGAACAAAAAGAAAAAGAAAAACAGAAAATTATTTCTTATGCAACAGCAGTTGGTCTAATTTTAGTCATAGTCTTTTTATTGTTTGTCTTTAATCGGTTAAAAATTACACGAAAACAAAAGTTAGTAATAGAGGAACAAACTAAAGAAATTGTAGATTCTATTACTTATGCAAAACGAATTCAAGAAGCAATTCTTCCAACACATCAATTTGTTAAAGAATGTTTACCAGAAAGTTTTATCTATTATAAGCCTAAAGATATTGTTGCAGGAGATTTCTATTGGGTAGATAAAAAAGGGGGGAATATCCTTTTTGCAGCTGCCGACTGTACTGGACATGGTGTTCCAGGAGCAATGGTGAGTGTTGTTTGTCATAATGCTATGGATAGAGCAATAAGAGAATATAACTTAACTGTTCCAGGTCAAATTTTAGATAAAACACGAGAAATTGTTGTTGATCAATTAAATAAGGAAATTTCGATAGATGATTCTTTAATGGAGAGTATAAGAGATGGGATGGATATTGCATTGTGTGTGTTAAATACTAAAACGAATGAACTAAATTATGCTGGAGCTTATAATCCATTGTGGATATTAAGAAAAGGCGCAGATAAAATAGAAGAGATAAAAGCAAATAGACAATCTATAGGAAAGGTAGATAAACCTCTCCCATACACCACACATCAAATTAGTTTAAACAAAGGAGATACTATCTATCTATTTTCGGATGGGTATGCAGATCAATTTGGCGGGGAAAAAGGAAAAAAAATGATGTACAAGCCTTTTAAAAATTTACTGCTTTCTTTAAAAAATGAACCTATGGAAAATCAACTACAAACACTAAGTGCACATTTTGAAAGTTGGAAAGGAGATTTAGAACAAATAGATGATGTGTGCATCATAGGCGTAAGAATATGATGTAAAGTTTACCCTAAGTGAAGCCGAATGGGCGTAGGAATTAGAATTTAATCTATCTCCCAAGTAACACCACTATTCATTAATTCATCGACAGAATTGAATTTAGCTTTGTCTTTTTCTTCATTAATCTGCTTCCACACATTTTCATCAAAAGAAGTCCCTTTTACTTGTCTTATAATTCCAAAAGCTACGGGGTAATCATCTTGTACTGACATGTTAGTTAACATATTGTGTAGCGTATTGTCTTTACAATAAGCATCGTGCACTAAAATAGCTTCTTCTGTAATTCCATTTTCACCAATGGTAACTACTTCTAACTTAAATCCATTTAAAACGATTCCTTTGTTCTGATCAGCACCAAAAATCATCGGTTTTCCGTGTTCTAACCAAAGTTGTCTGTCTAACTTTACATCCTTAGCGGTTACATTAGCAAATACTTTATCATTAAATATAATACAGTTTTGAAGTATTTCAATTAAAGAAGTTCCTTTATGTTTTTCGGCTTCAATCATAACTTCAGCCATTCTTTTAGGGTCAATATCAATTACTCGAGCAAAAAAGTTAGCTTCAGCGCCTAAAGCTAACTTCCCTGGACTAAAACTTCCATCAACTGTTCCTTGTGGAGACGACTTTGTTTTAAGGCCTGTTTTAGATGTAGGCGAAAATTGTCCTTTAGTTAGCCCATATATTTCGTTATTAAACAATAAAATATTTATATCAACATTCCTTCTTAATACATGTATATAATGATTCCCTCCAATAGCCAATGCATCTCCATCGCCAGTAACTTGCCAAACACTTAAATTTGGATTAGCTAATTTAACTCCTGTAGCAAATGATGGTGCTCTCCCATGTATAGTATGAAACCCATAAGTATTCATATAATAAGGAAAACGAGAAGAACACCCTATTCCAGAAATAAAAACAATGTCTTCTTTTTCTTTGCCTATTTC
>JAESUI010000135.1 GCA_016763135.1 Flavobacteriales bacterium | reverse complement strand
GCAAATTTCCATCCTGGCTTATGCGTGTCGCGGTCATCGAACTTTACACTGATTCCCTTAGCTCTCAATCCTACAACAAGTTCATTTGCTTTTTCTGAAATCTGAGCAAGTTGCTCTTCTCCTTTGTAGATCGGAACAATGGCCACTTGAATTGGCGCCAATTTAGGAGGAAGAACAAGTCCATTATCATCTGAATGAGTCATCACCAATGCACCCATCAATCGAGTTGAAACTCCCCAAGAAGTTGCCCACACATACTCTTGCTTTCCTTCCTTCGAAGTAAATTTCACATCAAATGCTTTAGCGAAATTCTGACCTAAAAAATGTGAAGTACCCGCTTGAAGAGCTTTTCCATCTTGCATTAATGCTTCAATACAATATGTATTTAGAGCTCCAGCGAACCTTTCGCTTTCTGTTTTAACACCTTTTAAAACAGGCATTGCCATAAATTTTTCAGCAAATTCAGCATAGACTTCTAGCATTTGTTTTGTTTCTTCTACTGCTTCTTTTTCAGTTGCGTGAGCAGTATGGCCTTCTTGCCATAAAAATTCAGTAGTTCTTAAAAACAAACGTGTTCTCATTTCCCATCTTACTACATTGGCCCATTGATTAACCAGTATTGGTAAATCTCTATAGGATTCGATCCAGCCTCTATAAGTGTTCCAAATAATTGCTTCTGATGTAGGTCTTACAATTAACTCTTCTTCTAATTTAGCAGTAGGATCAACAATTAGTTTAGAAGGGTTGTCTGGATCAGTTTTTAATCGATAATGCGTAACAACGGCACATTCTTTTGCAAATCCTTCAGCATTTTTTTCTTCAGCTTCAAATAGGCTTTTAGGAATAAAAATTGGAAAGTAGGCATTTTGGTGCCCTGTTGCTTTGAACATCTTATCCAATTGTGCTTGCATTTTTTCCCAAATTGCATAGCCATAAGGTTTAATAACCATACACCCTCTAACTGCTGAGTGCTCAGCTAAATCAGCCTTTATAACTAATTCGTTATACCATTGAGAGTAATCCTCTTCTCTTGATGTGAAATTTTTTGCCATTTCTTTTTTTTAGGTATAATTTTTGATAGTTAATATCAAAAAAATAAATAATTTTAAGAAAGTAAAATTAATTAAATCTAAGCTAACATGAAATCTATTAAAACATATTTACTTCCTTTGTTATTACTGACCTTTTTTAGTACTTCAGTTTTTGCTCAAAACGATTTTTACAATGGTGAGAAAGAGCAAGAAAAGATAGAGCAAAAAATATCGACAACAGATAGTATATTAGTCTATGGGTATTATACAGAGATAGATTATAATGAAATTCATGGTATTGAAAAACCTAAAAACAATGTTGATTCTGAATTTTATTATGGAGATGAAGTTAGAGATAAAGAAAAACATAGAAAAAAGGATAGTTTTTTGAGTGAAGTTGCTGCAGAAGTTATAGTTGAAGTAGTAATTAATGCAGTTTTTATTCTTGCTACTTTTTGGCACTAAAATAGTTGTTTACTTTTGGCATAGTATTTGGTTTATATCAATGAGAAATGAGTTTTAACATTTCATTAACAAATGTAAAAATCATGAAAATGAAGATAAATATAGGAGGAGAAATTATGAAAACGATTAAATTAATAGCGCTTTCACTTACACTGTTAAGCTTTATAGGAAGTGCAACTGCACAAGATGATTTTTATCCATCATCTAAAAAGAAAACTGATAAAGATGGAGAGAAAATTAAATTTGAAGAGGAAAAAGTTTCTGAAGATGAGTATTCTACAGCTACAGATTATTACATTGATAATAGAGAAAAGGAAAGAGAGGATGCCTATAATCAAAGAATGGGTATAACTGATAGTACTACTTATTATGAAGATGAAAATGGAAATGTTCGTATCACTAATAATTATTATAGTGGTGATAATTACGATTTTGAAAACGAATATTACGATTATGAATATTCTTCAAGAATAAAAAGATTTAGAAGAAATTCTGGAACTTATGGCTATTATGATGACTATTATACCAATTACTATTGGTATGATTATGATCCATATTATTATGGGACAAGTATTTATACAAGTTATGGTTTTTGGAACCCAAATCCTTGGAATTGGGGTGGCGGATGGTCTTATTACGGAGGTTGGTCTTTAGGCTGGTCTTGGGGATGGGGATATTCTGGAAATTATGGTTATTGTGGAACTGGTTATTATGGTTATAATGGCTATTATGGGCATCATCATCATAATAATGGCTATAATGGAGGGTATTATGCTTCTGATAACTATTATAATAGCTATGATCACAACAGTCACTATTATGGTAAAAGAGGTGGGGCTTCAAGTTCTTCTGGTTATGGAGGACGAAATTCTAAATCTTTATTAACAGCAAGTTCTGTTACAGGTTCAACACCTTCTTTTAAGAATAAAACGTTTGGACAAAAATATGAGGCTGCGATTAAGAATTCTACAAATAATTACAATACGAATGTAGCGACTAAGCCTAGAAATAATTCTTATTCAACAGGAAAGAGTACGTATACTAAGCCAAGAGCAAATACAAGTAATACTAATTCTTATAATAAGCCTAGAACTACAACTAAATCGAACTCTTATAATAAAGGTAATTCTTATGGTACCCCGAATAATTCGAGACCAAACTATAGCAAGCCTAAGAGTACTTATACCAAGCCAAAAACTCGTACAAAGCCTAGTTATAGTAAGCCAAACTATACTAAGCCTAAGTCTACGTATAAAAAGTCTAAATCATCTAGGCCAAGTTATAGTAAACCTTCAGGGAGTTATAATAGGGGAGGTAGATCTAAATCTTCAGGAAGTAGTCGTACGAAAAGTAGTGGAAGTAGTAAGTCTAAATCTAGCGGAGGAAGAAGAAGATAATAGTTATTGAATTTAAATTTTTTTAAAGATGAAACGAGTATTAATATTTTCTTTTGCCTCTATAATGATGGCTAATATATCTTTCGCTCAAAATGAATTTGATGTGTTGAGATATTCTAATACTGATTTTTATGGAGAGGCGAGATTTAATGCAATGGGAGGTTCTTTTGGGGCCTTAGGAGCTAATATGTCTGCTTTGAGTATTAATCCTGGAGGATTGGGGGTTTATAAAAGTTCTGATTTTTCGTTTACACCAGGATTTCATTATAATTATACTGAAAGCAATGTAAATGGAAACCTTACTACAGATGGTAAATTAAATTTTCATTTCAGTAATGTTGGGTTGGTTGGAAATTTTAAAACGAGTGGGGGATGGGAGTCTGTGAGTTTAGCTGTGGGATACAATAGAACAAGTAATTTTAATACAAGTATAACTGTAAATAGTTCAACAGATTCATCAGCTTTAAGTAGCTATGTAAATGAATTAAATGCTAATGGAGGTATTTTAGAAGAAGATATTTTTGATGCTTTTCCATTTTCATCAAATTTAGCATACCAAACTTTTTTAGTAAACCCTTTAGTAGGAGATCCTTTTCAGTATGACCATGTTTTTTCAAATTCTAAAAATATTACTCAACAAACTTCATATGAAACCCGAGGAGGTTCTGGTGAGATGTATTTTGCATTAGGGGGTAATTATTCAGATAAATTATATGTAGGAGCTTTAGTGGGTATCCCTACTATAAGATATGTTTATGATAGAACTTATACAGAAACATCAGAGGTTGGAGATACATTGACAGAGTTTCAATCATTTACGATACATGATCATGTAAGAACGACTGGTTCTGGACTTAATTTTAAATTGGGGATGATCTATAAAGTTGTTAATTGGTTTCGTGTTGGTGTAGCTTTTCATACTCCAACATTGTACTCACTTACTGATGAGTATGATACCTCTTTGAATGCTGAAAAGAAAGATGGAACAACTTTTAGTGAAAAAACTCCTTTTGGTACATTCGATTATTTTGTTTCTACACCATATCGATTTGTTTCTAGTGGAAGTATTATAATGGGATCTCGTGGAGTAATAAATGTTGATTACGAAATTGTTGATTACTCATCTGCTCGATTGTCTGTTGAATCAGGTGTAGGGGCAGATTTCTCAAATGAAAATAGAAGTATTAAAGATAACTTTGTTATGACTCAGAATCTTAGAGTAGGAACTGAAATAAGATTAGATCCGTTTAGAGTTAGATTGGGGTATAGGTTGCAAGGAAATCCATTAAAAGATAATTTTGGTGCAGATTATAGTTCAACAATATACTCAGGAGGTATAGGAATAAAAGAAGATGGTTATTATTTTGATGTGGCATATTCTTTAAAAACATTCAGTAACCAAACAACTATAGATGCCAGCCAAAACACTTTAGCTAGCACCACATTAAAAGATCATTATATCACTTTTACTTTAGGATTTAGGTTTTAATTATTGCTCCAACAATAGCTAATGTAATTATTGAAATGGCAAAAATTATAATCCCCCAGCGGAAATAAATGTTAGGGATAATTTTTTT
>JAESUI010000134.1 GCA_016763135.1 Flavobacteriales bacterium | reverse complement strand
CACCCTTTATCTTAGGTATGTTCGTTTTCTTAAACCTAAAATAAGTAATGAATCCAAAAACTCGAATTATGAGTTTTCGAAAAAATATGAATTGGCCGAATATATCTCTTTTAAACAAAAGCTAAATTTTAGCGAAAAGTAACCATTAAATTAATTTGTAGTGAAATTTTTCGACTGAACAGGATTTGTTGTCGTTGAATTATTTCTTTTTCTTTTTTAAGAAAATCTTATCCCCAACATTAGGCTGAGTACCCATAATAAGTAAATTCTTCTTATAAAGTTTTTTGAGCTTAATTCCATACAACTGAGAGATATCCCTCATAGTCTCTCCTTGTTTTACAATATGATATTCTTCTTTAGATTTATTTTTCTTTGGCTGTAAATAAATAACATCCCCTACTTTCAATACATCACCCTTATTTAAATCATTGTATTTATATATCTGCCATAAGTTCATTTCATAATCTTGAGATATTCTATAAAAAGTATCTCCCGCTTTTACTTTAATATATTTTATATGATTATGAAGTTTTATTGTTCGAGATTTTTTACTTGATGCTAATGTTTTAGCACTTCTCTTCTTAGATAGTTTACGTGGTGGAACCTTGGCATAATTATCATACTGATCTAAATTATTTTTCTCTATCAACATAATAAGCATATCGGCATACTTTGGATTTGTTGCATAACCTGCTTTTTTTAATCCTTTTGCCCACCCCTTATAGTCAGTTATTTTTAATTCGAATAAAAAATCATAACGCGACCTTGTTACTAAAAAATCGGAATGATCTCTAAATGATTCATAAACAGTTTCATATTTCCTAAAACATTCATCTTTTTCATCATCATCCAACCTCATCGACTCCCCTGTCCACCCAGAATGACATTTTACTCCAAAATGATTTTTTGCATAAACAGCTAATGGACTATTCCCATCACCAGACTCTAATATACCTTGAGCCAAGGTAATACTTGCTGGAACACCAGATTTCATCGTTTCTCTGATAGCATCATCCTTGTATGTTTCAATGTATTCTTCTCGCGTAATTCTTCTTTCTGCTGGTTGAGCAACCACAGGTTGGGCATTTGAAAACACAAAACCCAATAATATCAATATGAAAAGTAAATTCCTCATTAAAATAGTAACTACCACAAAATTAATATTGATTCTTTAAACCAAATACTACACCCTACTAAGATATTAACAGTCTGCTTTTGATTATATTGTAATATTTAAGCGCTCTTCAAAACCCTTATTCCCTTGTACTCCACCTGTATGAACTGCAATTATTACTTTATTATCGAAATGATTTGTATTTTGAATCATGTCATACAAACCAAAAAGCATCTTTCCTGTATAAATAAAATCCAATAAAATATTTTGTTTTTCTTTAAATTTTCTAATAAAATCAATTAGTTCAGGTTTAACCTTTGCAAATCCTCCAAAATGATAATCTGTAACTAAACTCCAATTCGAATTTTCTACTTCGTAATTTAACTCAGTTGAATATGCCGATAATAATTGTTGAATATCTTCTTTTAAAAACTCACCACCTTTTAGAGCAGGAAAACCAATAACTTGTTTATCATTATCCAATGATGCAATAATTCCAGCTATTGTACCTCCGGTTCCGCAAGCACAACAAATCACATCATAATCTATATCGATATTATTACTAATTTCTGTACAGCCCTTAACAGCCAAAGAATTTGACCCGCCCTCTGGCACCATATAAAACTCACCAAATTTTTCCCTTAAGCTTGCTATAAATAATTTCTCATATTTATTATTCTCTCGGTATTGCTCTCGTGATATATATTTAAATACCATTCCGTTATCTTGAGCTAATTGTAAGGTCTGATTTAATGGTAAAATTTCATCTCCTCTAATTATTCCAATCGTTTTTAATCCAAAATCTCTTCCTGCAGCAGCGGTTGCTGCAATATGGTTAGAAAATGCTCCTCCAAAAGTCAATAATTGATTAAACCCATTTTCTTTAGCCTCTTGAAGGTTATATTTTAGTTTCCGCCATTTATTCCCTGATATTTCTGGATGATTTAAATCATCCCTAAACACATAAAGATTAATATTCTTTTTAGTCAGAAAACTTGCTATGATTTTCTCTAATGGAATATTATTTTCGTTGACCTCAAAATTCATTTTATCTCTTAACTTTGTGATGTATGGATGATTTTTCAAAGATAAACAAATTGGAAGATGATGACTTTTATTTTAGTGAAGAAGGTTATAAAGTTTTCACAGAAAAATATCTTCTAAAAAGAGGTTATTGTTGTGAAAATGGCTGTAAACATTGTCCATATGGTTTTGATAAATCTAAAGGGAGAAGAATAAAGAAATGAGTTTTAAAGAGCAAATACAACAAGGAATTCCGAACGAATTACCACCATTTAAAGAATTAGACACAACCATTTCTCATGCTCCAAAACGAAAAGAGATATTATCTGCCGATGAAAAAAAATTAGCCTTAAAAAATGCTTTACGATATTTTGATGCAATACACCATCCTATTTTAGTTAAAGAATTTTCTGAAGAATTAGAGAAATATGGCCGAATTTATATGTACCGTTTTCGGCCAAATTATAAAATTTATGCTCGCCCAATAGATGAGTACCCAGGAAAATCTGTGCAAGCTAAGTCCATCATGTTAATGATTCAAAACAATTTGGATTATGCCATTGCTCAACACCCTCACGAATTGATAACTTATGGTGGAAACGGATCTGTTTTTCAAAATTGGGCTCAGTACTTATTGTGTATGCAATATTTATCTGAAATGACAGATGAACAAACATTAGTAATGTATTCTGGTCATCCAATGGGGTTATTTCCATCGCACAAAGAAGCTCCAAGAGTTGTAGTTACTAATGGCATGATGATTCCTAACTATTCAAAACCAGATGATTGGGAAAAATTTAATGCTTTAGGTGTTACCCAGTATGGACAAATGACTGCTGGTTCCTATATGTATATTGGTCCACAAGGAATTGTGCATGGAACAACTATAACGGTATTGAATGGTTGTAGAAAAATTGATAATGCTTCAACTAAACCCAGCACAGGAACTGCTGGAAAGCTTTTTGTCACTTCAGGATTAGGAGGCATGAGTGGTGCTCAACCCAAAGCTGGAAATATTGCTGGTGTAGTTTCTGTAACTGCTGAAGTAAATTCTACTGCAACCTACAAAAGACACGAACAAGGTTGGGTTGATGAAGTTATAGCTGATTTAGATGAACTATGTGAAAGAGTTCAAAAAGCAAAAGACGCTAAAGAAGTTGTGTCTATTGCTTATGATGGGAACATTGTTGATGTATGGGAAACATTTGATGAAAAAGATATTTACATTGATTTAGGTTCAGATCAAACTTCTCTACACAACCCATGGGCTGGAGGTTATTACCCCGCAGGAATGAGTTATGAAGCATCAAACGAAATGATGGCAGACAACCCTGAACTCTTTAAAGAAAAAGTGCAGGAAAGTTTAAGAAGACAAACGGACTCTATCAACAAACACACAGCAAAAGGAACTTACTTTTTCGATTATGGAAATGCCTTTTTGTTAGAAGCATCCCGAGCTGGAGCAGATATCATGGCTGAAAATGGAATTGATTTTAAATACAATTCTTACGTACAAGACATAATGGGACCTATGTGTTTTGATTATGGTTTTGGTCCTTTCCGCTGGGTATGTACTTCGGGAAAACCAGAAGATTTACAAACAACAGACAATATTGCTTGTGAAGTTTTGGAAGAAATTATGAAGAATTCTCCAACAGAAATTCAACAACAAATGCAAGACAACATTACATGGATTAAAGGAGCACAAGAAAATAAATTAGTAGTTGGCTCTCAAGCACGTATTTTATATGCTGATGCTGAAGGACGAATGAAAATTGCAGAAGCTTTTAATAAAGCTGTTGCTAATGGAAAAGTTGCTTCACCTATTAATTTAGGAAGAGATCACCACGATGTTTCTGGAACAGATTCTCCTTACAGAGAAACTTCCAATATTTATGATGGTTCTCAATTTACTGCCGACATGGCAATTCATAATGTTATTGGAGACAGTTTTAGAGGTGCCACTTGGGTGAGTATTCACAATGGTGGTGGTGTTGGTTGGGGTGAAGTAATCAATGGAGGGTTTGGATTGACTTTAGATGGCTCTACAGATGCTGATAGAAGATTGAAATCAATGCTGTTTTGGGATGTAAACAATGGTATTGCACGTAGAAGTTGGGCAAGAAATGATGAGGCAATTTTTGCTATTAAAAGAGAAATGGAGCGTAATCCAGCATTAAAAGTTACACTACCAAATATAGTAGATGAATCTCTACTAAATTAAAACCCATGGACATAGGAACAATAATTCTAGCAATATCATTAATCATTATCATGTTTGGCATGGGCTTATCTCTTGTTAAGGATGACTTTATTAGAATATTTCAAAACCCGAAAGCTATTATTATTGGGCTATTGAATCAAATTATTTTACTACCAATTATAGCATTCCTTCTTATTTCAGTTTTTGATGTTGGTACCGATATTGCAATTGGTATAATGATTTTAGCAGCCTGTCCTGGCGGGCCAACATCCAACCTCATTACTCATTTAGCAAAGGGAGATACAGGGCTATCTGTTTCCTTAACCGCTGCAAATAGCCTAATTACTATTTTTACAATTCCCTTTGTAATTGATTTTTCATTAACTCAATTTCTTGACTCAAGCGAAATGATTCAAATTGATAAACTGAAAACTGTTACTCAGATTTTTGTTGTCGTAATTATTCCTATAACTATTGGAATGACTTTGAAGCATGTAAAACCTACTTTTGCTGACAAGATGAACAAACCAGTAAAAATTGCTTCAGCAATTGTTTTGTTTTTGGTGATTATCGGTTTAGTGCTAAAGAAAAAAGAAGACTTAATTCCCTATTTAAAACAAGCAGGTTTAATAGCTCTAGCACTAAACGTAGCCACAATGATAATTGGCTTTGCAACCGCCAAAATAGCCAAACTAAACCTAGCGCAATCGTTAACCATTTCAATCGAATCAGGCATTCAAAACGGCACAATGGCTATCGCTATTGCTTCAGGAATCTTATT
>JAESUI010000133.1 GCA_016763135.1 Flavobacteriales bacterium | reverse complement strand
TATCCCTAATTTATCAGAAGGACCATTTACAATTGGTGAGATAACCATAATCGTGTCATCTTTAATCCTAAACTCAACGCCAATTCCTTCAAAATTACCTTCTAAAGGGTCATTCATTCCGTCAAAATCTTTAGCAGGAATATAGTAGGAGTGAGGGTCTAAAGTGGTAAGCATAGATGTTATAGAGCGCTCTGTTAAATCTTTTTTATCAACAGAATCAACATAGGTGCTTTCAATGAAATTTAAAATCTCATTTAACTTAGTTGCTGTATTAAATCGTTTGTTTTGAGGGAAGATTAATGCTTTGTTATTAATGTCAGAAGGCACTAAAAATGCACCTAAAAAAATGCCAAGGACAATACATCCAGTAATGATTAGTGGTAGAAAAATAAATATTAGTGCTCTATTTTTACTCATTTAATGTTTCTATTTGGGTGAGTTTTATGCCAGATTCTTTTAAGAAATCTAATCCGGAAGTGTCTTTGTATCCATTAATGTAAACAACTCGGGTAATGCCTGCTTGCAATATTAGTTTACTACATTCTCTGCAAGGAGAAAGCGTAATGTATAATGTTGCTCCGTCTGCATTATGATTCGATTTTGCAATCTTTGTTAATGCATTTGCTTCAGCATGTAAAACATACCAAAGGGTATCTCCTCCTTCATCTTCGCAGCAGTTATCATAACCTGTTGGGGTGCCATTGTATCCATCAGAAATAATCATTCTATCTCTAACTATTAAAGCACCAACTTGTTTTCTGCTACAATGAGAAAGTTTAGCCCATTCTTTTGCCATTTTTAAATAAGCACTATCGTAGCGGAGTTGTTTTTCTTTACTGTATTCCATTCAAATTTGAAAAAATCAAAAGTAAGAAAAGGAGCGTGATTTTTGATTAAAAAACTTAGAGCTTTAAAAAGAATAAGTTAACCCACCAAGAACTCCAAATTTTTGAGTTGGATAATCTTCCCATCTTTTATAAGCTGAAGAAGCAATGTTGTTGAACTGGATAAAAGCAGATAGCTTTTTAGTGTAGCGGTATTCAAGACCTAGATTAAGATCAAAAACTCCATCTAATTCTTTGGCTTCTTCAATAAAAGTGATGGTATTGTTAGTTGTTTCTGTTCTTAATGTTTTCGCATATTGTTTGCTAAAATGGAAAAAATCTGCTCTTATAATAATTTTATCACTTAAATCATAAATTCCTGATAATGAGATTTTAAATTCAGGTTTATGCCATGCTTTGATCTCATTTCTAAGACTATACTTGTAGTAATTAGCGCCTAATAAAATTTTAAACTTCTCTAATTTTTGGTAAGTTAATTCACCAGTAACTTTAGAGAATGTTACGGTATCATATGCTAAAATAAATTTGTTTTCAATTAGGTTGTTAAAGTCTTTTACATAAAGAGGCATTCCTTCCATCTTCTGTTGGCTAAAACTTGTGTTAAACGTTATTTTAGAACTTAAACTACCTCTAATTCCTCCGTAAATATCATATTTCTGATTACTGTTTTGCGTGGTTAATAGTTGAGTATTTATAAAAGGATTCTCTTTGTAAAAATTATTTAAATTGTTTCCAATTAATCCTCCTCTAATTCCTACGTAAGGAATAATAATGTGTTCAACAACATTGTATTTAAATTCTGCTTTAGGGTAAAAATGAAATTTAGTATCAGGATAAGAATTTAAATATAAACCAATACCTACTTGAAACTGCCATTTATCCGTGCTGGTACTAATGTGTGGATTTAAACCTACAATTAGATTATTGTCTTGATCTAACGGATTAATTAGCTTGTTGTAGTTCATTTCTACACCAATGGCATAAAGTTCATTTTTATGGTATTTACTAAGCTTTCCATCAATTTCAAAGTGATTTTCTGATACTTGAAATAAGTCGTTAATGTTGTGGTAGGAGATATCAAAATTATAATCAAACTGGCTTGTATCTGTAAAGTTTCTTGTCAAAGAAAATGCTACATCAAACTTATCAAGTTCTTGCATGATATCATCCGAATTAGTTATAATTGCTGCATTTTTATCAGAGAAGCCATAATAATGATTTACATTTCTAGTATATCCAATTTTACCATAAATTGTAAATTCTTTTGTGAAATGTTTACCGAATACGTTTAGCTCATTATCACTATATCCACTATAGTCATTACTTGAAAGTCCTCTCGAAGAAAAGTGCTTAGCAGAAATTCCATAAGATAATGTTTTAGACCTTTTAGAATTATAATAGAATTCAAGTAAAGGGGTTGCATTTGTTCCAAAACCAACTTTTGCATGACCTCTATATAGTTTAACTAAAGGCTCTCCTTTGATTCTAGCTGGTTTTATTGGGTCTAGCTCAAAAATTACGGGAACTTGTTTATTTAAAAAGCTATATTTTAATTCGGGAATAATCTTATTCGTGTCTTTTATATTTGGGTTGTCTTTAATCTTAAAAGCATCAGTTAAAAAAGGTTGAAACCCAGTTTCTGAAATAATGGTAGTAGAATCAATTGAAGGTTTTGTTTGAGAAAAACCAGTTATTGATAACATTAAAAATGCTAATAATAGACTTAATATGTTTTTAGAGTTACTCATCTTTAAGGGTATCTTCTAATTCATCTTTTAGTTCTTTAGTTTCTGAATCAAGTTCAGAATCTTTGCTATGCTTCGACTTCTTTTTTAATTTTTTGAGTTTAGGAAGTTCTTCTTCTATTATTTCTTCCTCTTCATTAAATAATTTCTCAAATTCTTCGCCATCAAATAATTCTAAATCGAACTCTGGTTCTTCTTCTATTATTCTTTGAGCAGCTTCTTGCTGTTCAATTATATCTAATTTTTGTTGAGCTGTATTTACTAATTCAGGAAATTTACTATTATCAATAACATTGTTTAAGGTCACTTTTGCTTGAAATAAATCTTCTTTAGCAACATAATTATCAGCTAATAAAACAAGTGATTTTCCTATCCAATAACCATAAGATGAGAATTTCTTAATCAAACTAAATACTTCGGATTCACAATTATCGTGCTCACCTCTAAGGTGTAATATGTAAGCAACATTAAACTTTGCTTCAGCACCAAATTCATTTGCAGAAGAAGCTGCGGTTGTAAATTCCTTAAAAGCTAAATTATAATCGTCTTGTGTCATTACAGCTTTACCATAAATTAAATGCGATTCAGTAATCAAATTAGCATCTTCAATGTCTTTATTTATAATTAACTGGCAGTATTTAATGGTTTCATCATACTTGTTTAATTTAAAGTTTAAGCGCATCTGTTCAACTTGAGCTTTAAATACATTTGCAGGGATATCAGCTAAATATTCTAATTGACTAAAGTTGTTTAAAGCATCTTCAATTTTACCTAAGTTCATATTTATTTCGCCAGCTTTTAATAAAGCAGTTTCGGTAAATTTGCTTTTAGGTTGATTAATTACATAATTAAAATCAAGTAGAGCTTCATTTTCAAAGCCTGAACGATATTCGCAATCGGCTTTATAGAAATGAGCGTTTAATTTATAAGTTCCTTTTGGATATTTTTCTAAATACTTACTAAGTTTAGCAACTGCTTTATCGCAATTTCCATTCATGTAGCTATTTTCAGCAACTTCATAATAATCAGCATCCATAACTTGTGCAGAAGAATCTGCGCCTCCAATACTCACTAAATATTCTTCATAAGCAGTAAGCTCGCCTTTTTCTATGTGTATCTTTTTAATTTGACGAAGTGCTTCATTAGATTCTGATGTTTTAGGGTAATCATTAACAACTCTTTTAAAAGCGATTAGTGCTTTATCATCTTCTTTACGATTGTAATAGATTAAACCTACTTTTATTAATGCATCACTCAAATAAGGGCTGTTGGGGTGGTCTTGAATTAACAGTTGGAAATTTGCAAGAGCATTGTTTGTTTCCTTTAGTATTTCTTGTGTTTTACCAAGTTGAAAAATAGCATCATCCATTAAATGAGATTTTTCTTTTCTGCTGATTAATGTTTGTAGTAAGCTTACTTTGTCTTTGTAATTCCCAACAACACCATTAGTTATTGCACTTTGATAAAGAGAATAATCTACTTTATCTACACCTAGCATTGCCGCTTTATCATAGTATTCAATAGCAGCGGTGTATTTTTTATCAATGTAAAAGCAGTCGCCAATTCTATTTAAAGCATCATTTTTAGTTTTTGTGTT
>JAESUI010000132.1 GCA_016763135.1 Flavobacteriales bacterium | reverse complement strand
TACTGGTCTTCCTTTTGGTCCTTACACAGTTACTGTTACCGATGCAAACGGTTGTACTGCAACTGCTATTGCTAACATTGGGGAGCCTGCTGCTTTAGTAGCTACTACTGGTAGTCTTGATGCGTATTGTGCGGTTGATCAAGGTACAGTTTGGATTAGTCCTACTAATGGAACTGGTCCTTATGTAAGCACTTGGGATTCTGCTGGAGCGGTTATTGGTAATTTAGATACCCTGAATAATTTATATCCTGGGACTTACAATGTTCAATTGGTTGATGCCAATGGTTGTATTTTTAATACTTCGGTAACGGTTAACCCTGCTCCTGGTGGAACTGCTTCTATCTCTGCTTTTACTAACGTAAGTTGTTTTGGTGGTAATGATGGTGCTGCTACTGTTTCTGTGGGTGGTGCTTTCCCTGGGTTTACTTATCAATGGGATGCTTCTGCGGGTAGTCAAACGGCTAACCCTGCTACTGGACTTGGAATAGGTCTTTACAATGTTGTGATTACTGATGCTTTAGGTTGTGTAATGCCAACAAATGTTACTATTACTGAGCCTACTGCGGTAACAGTTAGTTTTTCTCCTTTAGATAATGCTTGTCCAGATTCTTGTAACGCATCTATATCTGCTGGAGTTGCAGGAGGGACTTTTCCTTATGCTTTCCAATGGAATGATCCAAGTATTCAAATTACAGGAATTGCTACTGGATTATGTTCTGGAACTTATACTGTTATTATTACTGATGCTAATGGTTGTATTCTAACGGATAGTGCTTTAGTAACTGAACCTCCAGCTATGGTCCTAAACCCAACTTCAACACCTGCAAGTTGCAATCAATCTGACGGAAGTGTAACAGTAGTTGTTACTGCTAATGGAACTGCTCCTTTTACTTATTCCTGGGATGATGGATCTGGTGTAGTTGGAACAACAAGTACTGTTAATAATTTACCTGCTGGTACTTATTTTGCAACAGTAACTGACGCTAGTGGTTGTCCTGTTACAGATACAGTAACTATTGCTAACCTAAGCGGTCCAACTTTAGTAGTAGACAGTGTTTATCATGTACAATGTTTTGGTGGTAATGATGGTTATACTGAAGTACAAGTTACTGGTGGTGCTTTTCCTTATACTTATTCTTGGAATACCATTCCTGTTCAAACAACTCCTTCGGCTTCTAATTTAACTGCTGGACCTTATGTAGTTACTGCTACAGACTCTAATGGTTGTGTGGTAACTACTGCTATTAATATTACTGAACCACCTCAATTACAATTAATCACAGGTGGAGTTGATCCAACTTGTTTTACTTATAATGATGGAACTACTTGGGTAAATGCTATTGGGGGAGTTACTCCTTATACTTACACTTGGAACTCAGTTCCTGCTCAAAATACAGATACGGCTACAGCCTTAACTGCTGGCACTTATACGGTAACAGTGGTTGATTCTAACGGCTGTTTTGATACTGCTTCGGTAATCTTAATTGATCCATTATTGTTTAGTGTTAATGTTACTGGCAATAATGTAACGTGCTTTAATGCTTGTGATGGTAATGCTTTAGCTAATCTTACCAATGGTATTGCTCCGTTTACTTATGCTTGGGATGACCCTTCTACTCAATCTACTGATTCTATTTTTGGTTTATGTAATGATAGTGTGAATGTTGTTGTTACTGATGCCATGGGCTGTATTGCTAATGGTAACATTGTCATTACTCAACCTAATTTACTAGTGGTTACTGAAAACACTCATGGCGATGTAAGTTGTAATGGTGGTAATGATGGGTTCTCTAGTGTTAATGTTGTTGGTGGTACAGGCCCTTTTAACTTTGATTGGGATCTTGGTGGAACAACTGTTTCTACTAATCAAGCTGCTAACAACCTAATTGCTGGTTCTTATTTGGTAACTGTTACTGATGCCAATGGCTGTACTGATCAAATAAATATTATTATTACTGAACCTAATCCGTTGGCTGTAAATGCTACTCCTACTGATGCAGATTGTTTTGCTGCAAATACGGGTAATGCTTTTGTTTCAGTTCTTGGTGGTACTGCTCCCTATTCTTATCAATGGACTGATGGTGCTTTACAACAAACCGATACAGCTTTTAATTTAATTGCTGGTTCCTATGATGTTACTGTAACTGATTCTTTAGGCTGTACTTTTACTATTACTGGAATCATTATTAATGAGCCTACTCAAATTGTATTAAACACGAGTACTGTTTCTTCAACTTGTGGTAATGCCAATGGAAGTGCAACGGTAGTTGTTGGTGGTGGCACCCCTAGTTACACTTATGCTTGGAACACTGTTCCGGCTCAAGCTAATGCTACTGCTGGCAATATTGTTGCTGGTAATTATGTAGTAATTGTTACTGATGCTAACGGCTGTGTGGATTCAACTACTGCAAATGTGACTGATTTAGGTAGTCCAACAGTAACTATTCCAACAAGCACAGATGTAAGTTGTAATGGTGCTAATGATGGTACTGCTCAATCCAATACTGTTGGTGGTACTGCTCCTTATTCTTATTCTTGGAATACTATTCCTATTCAAAACACGCCTAATGCTACTGGCTTAGCTGGCCAAGTATACAGTGTAACAGTTACTGATAATAATGGTTGTACAGCTTCTGCTTCTATAACTATTATAGAAAATAGTGGCTTATCAGCTGTAATTAATGCTTCTACCAATGTGAGTTGTTTTAGTCTTGCTGATGGTGATGCTGCAGTAATTGGTGGTGGTGGTGGCGCTCCTTATACCTATGCTTGGAATACTGCTCCAGCTCAAAATACTCCTACTGCTACTGGTTTAATTGCAGGTAGTTACATTGCAACAATTACCGATACTAATGGATGTACGGCTTCTGATACTATCCTCATTACTGAACCAGCTCTCTTAACTGTAACACTTGATTCATTAAGTGATGTATTATGTAACGGTGGTAATACTGGTTATATTAATGTGATTGCCACTGGTGGTACTCTTGGTTATTCTTATGGTTGGACACCTAATGTTAGTTTTGGCCCTACTGCTGCTGGTTTAATTGCTGGTAATTATGCCATTACGGTGACTGATGCGAATGGTTGTACCGCTGCTAATAGTTATGATGTATTTGAACCTGCTCAATTAGTAGTGGATACTGTTACGGTTCCTTCTACTTGTGGAAATTTAAATGGTTCGGCTACTGTAAATATTGTTACTGGTAGTACTCCTGGCTATACTTACACTTGGAATGACCCTAACAACCAAACTACAGCTACAGCTACTGGCTTATCAGCTAGTAATTATGTAGTTACTATTACTGATGCTAACGGTTGTTTTGTTACGCAAAATGTTATTGTATACGATTTAGCTGGCCCTACTATTGATTCTGTAGTGGTTACTCCTGCACTTTGTAATGGACAAAATAATGGTACTGCTACTGTTTTTGCTTCAGGTAATGCTCCGTTTACTTATGCTTGGGATGATCCTTTCTTACAAACCAATCAAATGGCTACTGGATTGAGTGCTTCTCCTCCATTGTATACCGTCACGGTTACGGATGTAAATGGGTGTCCTTCTATTTCTGTAGCTCAAATTGCTCAACCTAACCCTTTAACTGCTGTAATTAATGCTCCTGACACTGTATGTTATGGTGAACAGATACAATTATTTGCTAACGCAAATGGAGGTACTACACCATATATGGGTTGGAATTGGACATCTGGAACTACAGGAAATACACAAGGGCCAATACTTGACACACCTAACGGTTCTACTGTTTACACCGTAGATGTTTTAGACCCTAATGGGTGTACTGCTACTGCTACTAAAACGGTTATTGTTCGAGCGCAACCTTATTTCGAAGTGCCTCCTCTTACTATCTGTCAAGGTCAGGTTGCAATTTTAACACCAGTTAACCTTCAAGGTGGTAATCCAAATAATCCATTTAGTTTCTTCTGGATGGAAATCGATTCTGTATCTCTAGCATTAGCACCTACTGGAGTAATTAACCCTACTAACCCATTAAGTGTTAGCCCAGCCAACACCACTAACTATGTGGTTTGGTTAGATAATGTTTGTGCTACTTCTGATACAATTGGTGTTACTGTTTTTGTTAACGATACTGCTATTTCTCAACTCGTTCCTGTTAGGGATACTTGTCAGGGATACGTGCAATATTTTGCTTTAACTACTGATATTGGAGTGTCATTTGGTTGGGATTTTGATAGCGATGGGACTATTGATCAAACGACTGTCTCTACCACTACTCAATATGTTTATCCTGCTGCTGGAACTTATGATGTTACTGTTACCATTACTACTGCTCTAGGTTGTACTTCTACAATAACAGGTATTGGATGGGCTACTGTTAATCCTAACCCTATCGCTGATTTTACCACAGACCCAAACCCTCCTATCGTTACCTTAGTCCACCCTACTTTTGATTTCATCGATCAATCTTTTGATGCTGATTTCTGGAACTGGACCTTTGGTGACCAAGGTTTTGATAGCATTCAAAACCCTACTCATACCTACCAAGATACTGGGTATTACAACGTGCAGTTAATTGTTACTAATATCTTTGGTTGTACTGATACCACTAATAAAACGGTTAGGATAAAACCAGATTTCTTTTTCGTTATCCCAAATTCATTTACTCCGGGTGATGGAAATGGTATTAATGACATCTTCATCCCTGGTACTTTAGTCGGTGCTATTGACGATAATTACAACTTTTTAATCTTTGACCGTTGGGGGGAACTAGTCTTTGAAGGGCACCAACTTAAAAATGGTTGGAATGGTACTTACAAAGGTAAAATCGTACAAAATGGAGTATATGTCTGGAGAATAGAAGTCTCTGACCTTGAAGGTACTATCCACAACTATACAGGACACGTTAATGTAATTAGATAACACACAATGTAATGAACTTTTAAAAGAGGAAGAAAATTAAATTTTCTTCCTCTTTTTGATTTAATGAATTTAGAAAGCTAAATATAAATCCTTTATACCTCATAGATCAAGGAATAATTATAGTCTTCACCTCTATTGATTGCTAATTTTTAATCTTTAATCATACCCATTTTAAACCAGAGGCAACCCGTAAGATTAAATTTCGTCTTATATTTACAATAAGAATTTATATTTTTAGTATATCATGTTAAATAAATTTAAATTTTATATTCTACTACTAACCCTTGCTATTTTTAGTAGTAATAGTATTTTTTCACAAGGAGGCACTTGTAATACTGCTGATCCTTTTTGTACAGGAACAACAGCAACTTTTCCAGGCGGCATAAATCAACAAGATGCGTCTATACAGGAACCAGGAAACGACTATGGGTGTCTAGGCACTTCTCCTAACCCAGCTTGGTACTACATGGAAATTGATCAATCAGGTAATTTAATTATTGACATGACAAATTCTGCTGGTGTAGACATAGATTTTGCGCTTTGGGGGCCTTTCAATAATCTTGCGGCAGCTATGGGTAATTGCGGGGCTTTGGGTTCTCCTGCTGATTGTAGTTATTCAACTTCAGCAAATGAAACTGCAACCATAACAGGGGCAAATACTGGTGATGTTTGTATTTTATTGGTGACAAATTTTGCTAACGTAAACACCAATATTTCGTTTACTGATAACTCTAGTAGTACTGCTACAACAAACTGCGCTATCATAAACCCTTGCATTATTAACAGTTTAAGCACTAACCCTTCAGCTTGTAACCCTGCAAATAACTTATATGATGTTAGTGGAAGCATTACGTTTGTCGACCCCCCCATTTCCGGGACTTTAACGCTCACAGATTGTCATGGCAACAGTCAAGTATTTAATGCTCCTTTTGCAAGTCCTATTAATTATAATATTACTGGAATAAATTCTGATGGCTCCGCATGTAATGTCACCGCTGTCTTTTCTGCAGATCCTGCATGTACTTTTTCAACAAATTATAATGCTCCTGCTGCCTGTACTGTGGTGCCATGTGCATTCACGAGTTTATCAGTAA
The DNA here is from genome assembly GCA_016763135.1 of Flavobacteriales bacterium. GTDB lineage: Bacteria > Bacteroidota > Bacteroidia > Flavobacteriales_E > Vicingaceae. Next base: position 205 of record JAESUI010000132.1, on the reverse strand, counting down.
GTGTAGGAGCCTGTAATGCAAATAGTACTTATGACATAACAGGAACATTAAATTTCAATAACCCACCAGCAACAGGCACATTAACGATAACTAACGTATGTAGTGGTAATGATACAATAATCAATGCTCCATTTGTCTCTCCTTTTAACTGGAGTATTTCTGGATTACCAACAGGAACAGGAACATGTGATGTAGTAGCTGTGTT
>JAESUI010000131.1 GCA_016763135.1 Flavobacteriales bacterium | reverse complement strand
GTTTTTACTGCTTCGGCTGGATCATTTGCTTTAAGTTTAATAAAAGAAAAAAAATGGGAATTAGACCTTCTAATTTCTAACAAATATTAGCTGTTTGATTAAAATGCAGTAATATCCTCTTTCAACAAGTTCGAGAATTCGAACCTTAGGTGTTATCATATAGTAACCCAAAGTCCTCTCCAATTTTTTGAACACATTCGTTAATCATTAGCGCCCCTCAGAAGTACAATTATATCTCCTCAGCTGGTTTAATACTTGTTTAAATAGTCATCTAATACAATTTAGTTGTGTAAGGAATATGATTTCTTGATTTCGATCAAGGGAATTCATCTTTAATCTGATCAAATTTGTTAAAAAAAGATGAAGCAAAAAACAACGCGTATTTAACAGCAGAAAAGAAAAAAGTAGTATTAATTAAAAACAATAGTTATGAGTAATTTAAAAATGACAGAAGAGCAACAGAATGTATTAAACGCAATCGAAAAGATGACAAAAGCATTTGAGAACAAAGATATTAACGGAATTATGGCTTGTTATGAACCTAAAGCCGTGGTTGTATTTGAACCAGAAACACCTATATCGGACATAAGAGTATTGCGAGAAATGTTTACAAAAATGTCTATGACAAACCCTGTATTTACTTATGGCGGACACGAAGTGTTTATTACAGGCAATATTGCTACGCATATTGCTCCTTGGGAAATGACAGCAAAAACACCAGCCGGTACTGAAATTAAACAAAGTGGTTTGTCAGTTGCCGTATTAAGAAAACAGGATGATGGAAAATGGTTAATGTTATTAGACAATCCTCATGGACAATTCTTAATGAATAACTAATATAATTTATATTACAAGCTGTCATTGATTTACAATGACAGCTTGTTGTTTTTTGAACATTCCAGAAAGACCAAAAAATCGTTGACATCAAAATTTCAAATACTTTATGAATAATCTCCTGCAAAGTCTGCAAGATTATGAATTATGAGCGTCCTATTTTAAAGAAAAAAGTGTAAGTTTCACCAAGTGATCTACCGAAAAGTAAGGAGGATTGAACCCCCTTACTATTCTTACACCAATTTGTTGCAAAATATGAAAAACGAACTCGAAATTTTTCTTGAAAAGAGTAACCTAAGCCAACCATCTATTGCCCTAATTAGCAATGCATGGAATAATAGGAGTACTGTAAAAAAGAATGACTATTTGCTTAGATTTAATCAAAAAGAAAATTACTTGTATTTTATTATTTCAGGTTGTATTGCTTTAATGGTGGAAAATGAAAACAAAGATGCTGTTTTAGGCCTCGGCTACAATTGTTCCATAATTACATCCTTTATTTCTTTTTCTACTCAAAAGCCAACAGAGTTGTCTTTATTAGCTATTTCTAATGTTGAACTATTAAAAATATCCAAAACAGATTTAGATCAGCTCATAAATGATTCTCCTGAAATTGCCAAATGGTATCATGCTCTTATCGAAAAAACACTCATTGGCCACTTAAACCGACAAATAGAATTAACAACATTGTCACCAAAAGAGAAGTACAATGTATTTATAGAAAGAAGTGGTCATTTGGTCAATTCAATCCCCTTGAAATATATTTCATCCTACTTAAATATGAAACCGGAAACCCTAAGTAGGGTTCGGAATATGATTTCTTGATTTCGATCAAGGAAATTCATCTTTAATCTAATCAAATTTGTGAAAAAAAAGATGAAACTAAAACAAGGAAAAAAAGCGCCAAATTTTGAAGTAACAGATATTCATGGCACAAAAATCAATCTACACCAACTATCAAACGAAAAAGTATTACTTACTTTTTTTAGATATGCAGAATGTGCATTATGTAATTTGAGAATTTCTGAAATAAAAAATGAATCTGAAAGATTAAAGGAATTGGATATAAAATTAATAGCCGTATTCCAAAGTAGTAAAGAAAGTCTGATTGCATCAATTTACGACAAACATGCATTCGATTTCACCATTATATCTGACCCGGAATCAAAGCTGTATAATTTATATGGTGTAAAACCTTCTTGGATCAAGTTGCTAAAAACAACCACTTGGAAAGGAATTAAAAGTATGCTTAAGGCTTCTTCAAAAGGATACAAATTGGGAGGAAAAGTAGAAGGTAAATTCAACCAAATCCCAGCCGACTTTCTTTTAAATAAGGATAAACACATTGAAATTGCTCATTATGGAGATAATCTTATTGATCATATTGCGATTAAGAGAATAGTAAAAATTCCTGACAGCATTGTCTCCGAAAAAAAAACAAATAAAATGGATACAAAAACATTAATGCTTTTAAGCTCCTTCTTTTTAGGAGTAATAGGGTCCATTCTAACCTTTTTCCCTGATGAAATTATCTCTAGCATTGGGATACTACCAAACCCAATCTCAACTTTATCATTCCAATTATTAGGAGCGCTGTATCTCGGATTCGCAATGTTAAATTGGATGGCTAAAGGATCTTTAATTGGTGGGATATACAATAAGCCAATTGTCGTTGGGAATTTGATGCATTTTGGAGTTGGAGCATTTGCTTTGGTTAAAATTATTTCTGAAATTCAAGTCCATTTGGAAATCGCAATTTCACTTACTGCCATTTATGCTATTTTCGCAATATTATTTGTCTATGTCTTCAGAACTAATCCAGAATAGAAATAACTACAATAACGTTTTGACTAAAGCACAAAATCCTAACCTATAAAATCGTTTCTTCGTACTTTAGTCAAAACGTTAGCAGTTATCGCACAAAATGAGAAACTATCTAAAATCATTTAACATACTCACTGAAGATGAAATTGATTCATTTGAAAGTAAAGTAAGCCCTAAACGTTTAAAGAAAGGTGATTTTTTTATCCAAGAGGGCAAAACCTCTAAAGAAATAGCGTTTGTAGTTTCTGGGTTATTTAGATCGTTTTATTACTCCTCTACTGGGGAGGAAGTAACCTATTGTTTTACTTTTAGTGGTTCCTTCCTTTCAGCATATTCCTCCTTTCTTTCTCAAACTAAAACAGTAGAAAACATTCAGGCCTTAACGGATATTGAAATCTATTCCATTTCAAGAAATGAAATATTGAAACTAGAACAATCAAGCCGAAATTGGCTACGGTTTTTTAAGTTTATTGCGGAACAAGAATATATAAAAATGGAGAAAAGAATTTTCATACTCCAAAAAGAAAACGCTGAAAAACGGTATGAAGATTTGCTCGCGAACCAACCTGAATTACTTCAATTAATACCACTAAACTACCTATCTTCTTATTTGGGAATTACCCAACGACATATGAGTAGAATAAGAAAGTCCCTTTCGAATTAGACAAATGTCCTTTCCTAGAAATTTTATTGCTCTTTTCTTTGTGAAAACAAAAAAATAAGAGATGAAACAAATTTTAATAATTAATGGACATCCTGATAAGCAGAGTTACAATTATGCATTATCAGAGACCTATAAGAATGGTGCAAGTAAAACAAACGCAATCATTGACACGATCAATATTTCTGATCTTGACTTTAACCCCAATCTAAGCTTCGGGTATCGTCAAAGAACAGAACTAGAACCAGATTTAAAAGATGCCATTGATAAAATCAAAAAAGCCAATCATATCGTTTGGTTTTTTCCCTTATGGTGGTCTGGAATGCCAGCCCTAATGAAAGGCTTTATAGATAGGACTTTCCTTCCAGGAATAACGTATGATTTTATTGAAGGAAAATCGGCTCCAATTGGATTGTTAAAAGGAAAAACTGCTAGAGTTATTATTACAACAGATACACCAAAATGGTATGACTATATAATAATGAAAAGACCTATTCTTAAACAATTTAAAAAAGGAACATTAGAATATTGCGGAATTGGCCCTGTAAAAGTGACCTATATTTCACCAATTATAAGTTCAACTTTAGATGCTCGGAAAACATGGCTAAACAAAGTAACTAAGTTAGGTGAAAAGCTAAAATAACTATTGCCAACGATGTACAATAGCAAAATCGGTTTGGGCACAAACTCAAACCGTTATTTACTTCATTTAAGCACCTTCTATGTTAAAAATCAACTTGGCAATTATAATTTGTATTTGAATAAAGATTTTAATCTTGACATCTCTTTGGTTTTAGAAAGTTGATTTCCGACTCAATTGGTCAAAACTATTGTTCCCTCGTTTTAATTTTATACCCTGAAGATGGGTAACAACAAAATGCTGAATAAATGTATGTTTGGAAATTCCATTGTTAACATCAATTTGCTTATCCCAATGGAGGTCACGAACAGTCCCATCGTACTCCTGGTATCCCCAACAAGGTAGACAAACTTCATCTAACGGTTGTTTTATAATTTGAAAGGAAGACTTTCTAATAAATTTAATTACTGCTCTTATCATGGTATTAATTTTAGAGGTTAATAAATATTTCATGCGTATTCGATCGTGTAAATGATGGGTGAGTTCTTTTTTAACATGGCACTCACCCCACAATATTTTTCTTGCGAGTAATCAACCGCTTTTTGAACTTTTTGTCGATCTAAATCTTTCCCGAAAAATCGATACACCAACCTAATTTCTGAGTATACTATTGGGTGATCAGCAGTTAAGTCTGCATCAATATCCATTTCAAAACCGGTAAATGGCACCCTCATTTTATTTAACAAAGAGACTACATCCATTCCTGTACATCCTGCTAAAGCTGACAACAAAAGTTTTTTAGGTCCTGGTCCACTATCATCACCCACATCACCTCCTGCATCAATTCTAATTGTATGCTTACCAATATGACTATCAAAAGCCATCTTATTCTTCCATGTTGTTTTTACGGTATCTGACATTGTGATTGTTTTTATTTAATTAATATTTTGGTCTTTAACTATATTTTCTAATTCCTTTATTCTGTCATTCAAAGGAGTAGTAATTATTTTAATATCATCTTCTGTAAAACGTTTCTGAATGTGCTGCCTGCAATTCATATCCCATGCTTCAACGGTAAAAATGATGCTTCTCTCTACTCGAGCTTTGTATGATGGATCACTTAATGATTCCATTAATTCTTGATCCTCTTCCTCAACCTTTGCTGTGCCCCAAATCTTTATTCGAGTTTGAGTTGCATAATCCATTAAGAAAATAAATGCTTTATTGTTCTCACTCAAATTACCAATAGTAATATATTGTCGGTTACCACTAAAATCAGCAAAGGCCAAGCTATTATTCTCTATTACTTTTAAAAACCCTTTTGGGCCACCTCGATGTTGTGTATAAGGTTGTCCGTTCTCATTAGATGTACTTAAATAAAATGAATCCATGCTTTCCAGAAAACCTTCCAATTGTGGAGTTACTTCATATTGCCAGCCTCCTGATTCTTCCATACGTGCATAATTACTGCGCGAATGTTTTTTTTCTTGAATAGCTTTCACCGTTGGTGTAAAAGCTATATCACTGGTGTATTTTAATTTCTCCATACTATTTGTTGCTTACGGATTTTGGATTTCTTCTAAAAAGAAAAAAGAAGGCCACCGCAAAAAAACCATAAACGATTGTCAATAGTAATACTATTTCAAAATGCTGCTGTTCCTTATATAGACTTCTTGTTAAGGCAAGAGTTGTCACTACAAAATGCATTAAATTCCCTATTACGATTGGTTTATTATATATGCCCCCCATTAGCGCGTCTCTAATCATCCAGTTTAACATTCCAAAACCCATAAATAAAGCCCCAATAATTTGAAGTAATAATTGTGTAAATATTCCTGTACTCATTCCTAAATAAATAGAAATCTCTTCAGGTAAAAATGAAATAAACATTCCTAACCCTCCTAAAAATAGAGCACTTACTGTCATTAATAACTTAGTATTCATCATCTTTTTATGTTTACTTATTTATTGCTTCCTTTTATATGAAGCTGTATTTCTATATCTTCATTGGATATCTCAAAATTGATTTTGGAATAACTTGATGAACCAATAACATTTTTAATCATCCTCTTTAATCGGTCTTTCATTTTTTTAGTTGTTTTAAAATTATTGTTAAACTGTTTTCTGTGTAAATAAATACATCCAAACCATTCGAGAAACTTTATAATTAATCGGAGCGAATAGAATAAATGAAAGTGCAATTAGTCCAAGAATGAAAGAGATTGATATATCCTCAAATAACAATTGACTAAGAACAAACAGTGCACCCGCAATTGCCATAGTTAGTCCATAACTAACATACATTGCTCCAAAAAAAAATCCAGGTTCCATCTCAAATTTATGATTGCACAAATTGCTATTACTGTTCATTTTTCCAAAACTTAAATATTTTTTCTCACTGAAAACATTCCCCGATTCACACTTCGGACATTTGAATTGAAATAAAGATTTGATTCTTGACATTTCTCTTGTTTTTAATCATTTGTTTATGCCCAGTATTCTTCCTGGTTTGAAAAATTAAAAACCCCTAAATCTTCATTATTGAAAATGAAATTGGATTCATTAAATTCAGACAGCTCTACATCAAAGTTTTCATTTGCTTTTTCTGAGCATCTTTTCTTTTTAAAATTTTCTTTAAAGGCTAAAAAACCATCTAATAGTTCATCTGAATTATTATTAGCATTTATTCTTGGTAATTTTTCAACGGTTGATTTAATCTTTGAAAAGATTACTTGACTATTTTTTTGTGCGTTTTCTGCACATGGATTATTTTGTGTTTTCATAATTATTTATTTAGCTCTTGTTAATTGTTTTTATTATGATACAAATGTAGTGTGAGTCTGAGCTATTTCTCTTGAACGATAATCGTTTGTCATTGGACAAAAAAGACATTTTTCATTTTTATATTGGAGAATTAATCCCTAATATTGGAGAAAAAAGACATTTATAAATTTAGCTTCATGAATCAACTACCTATTTTAAATATTAAAGAATTTAAAAATCACAATCCTGATGCTACATTTTATGCCAACTATTTTATTCCTCATTTAGAACAGAATCATCTCTCTATTACTGTCCCCCATAAACATGATTTCTACCTAACCGTTCTTTTCACTAAAGGATCTGGGACACATGAAATTGATTTTAGTACCTACCCCATTAAACCAGGAAGCATTTTTCTTTTAAATCCGGGCCAAACACATAACTGGGAGCTTTCTGATGATATTGATGGTTAAGTTTTTTTTCATTCTAAGTCATTTTATGATCTGGCATTTAATGGTAGAACAGTAAATAGTTTTCCTTTCTTCTTTTCTACTCAAAATTCTCCAGTAGTCTATTTAGGAGGTATAAATAAAGATAAAATTGAGAGCTTGATCAAAAGTATTGTTGAAGAATATCAAGTTTTTTCCTTGTTAAAACGTCAGAAGATTACGAGTTTAATCGATATTGTTTACATCGAACTCTCCCGACTTTGTGTTGATGAAGATGTTTCTGATAATAAAAAAACAAATAACTACGCTTTAAAGTTTAGAGCATTAGAAGAAATTATTGAAGCTAAATTTCAGGAAGAGAAATCCCCACAATTTTATGCTTCTGAATTGAACGTTAGCCCAAAGCATCTTAATAGAATTACGAAAGAAATGGTAGGTAAAACTACAACTGATCTTATTACAGAACGAGTAATATTAGAGGCCAAACGAATGTTGATTCATGCACAACAAAGTTTTACTGAAATAGCTGATGAGTTGGGTTATGAAGATTACTCTTATTTTTCACGCATCTTCAAAAATAAAACTGGTGAAAACCCATCGGTATTTCAAACAAGATATATTAAATAAAAAAGTGCTAACCTATTTGGCTAGCACTTTTTTATTTAATTGTTTTCTTTTTTTAATTAAGCATCAAATCTAATTTATCTCTTAATTCTGCCTCTGAAGCTAAACCTATCACTTTATCTACCATTACAGAATCTTTAATAAAATATAGTGCTGGTATATTTCTAACCCTATATTTATTTGCCAATTCCGGATTTTGATCAACGTTTACTTTTTGTATCTCAATTTTCCCTTCATATTCCTTAGCCAATTTCTCTACTGTTGGCAGTAAAGTTTGGCATGGCCCACACCAATCAGCGTAAAAGTCTAATAGTATTGGTTTTTTTTGGTTGATGATGTTGTTATAATCATCATTATTTTTAACTGTTTTCATAATTATGATTTTTATTATTTGCTTAAATCTTTTTTTAATTCTGCGGTTGTATACACATGACTCGAAATCATTCTAAAGTTAGTTTGTGCTGCAGCATTTCCATCTAACCCAGGAAGTATTGCTGAAGCTGTTGCATCTCCTACTACAGCAACTTCAAATCCATCTTCAAGCAATTCTCTTAGATGTGATTCCACACAGAGGTTACCCGACATTCCAGCTAAAATAACTTTATCTATTTTTTGTTTTCTTAACTGTAAACTCAAGTCATTTTGTTCTGGGCCAAATATTTTATGTGGTCCTACTACAGTAACAAAGTCCTTATCAATGTACTTTTTGTATTGATCTAACCAATCTGCTCCTGAACCTTCAAATCCTTCCTTATTCAACTGATCACCTCTATCAAACATGTTGATGTTGTGCATTAATTTTTCCAAAACACCCTCGAACTGCCATTTGTGATCGTGTTCATAATAATAGTGTGGAGAAATAAATACCTTAATTCCATTTTCTTCGGCTAGCTTAAAAAGTGTTTCAATATTCTCTACTGTGTTGTTTTTAGTTACACTTTCACCTACAACACCCCAAGTAACTCCTTGAGGACTTAAAAAGTCATTTTGAGGATCTGTAATTACAATGGCTGTCGTTTTATCTACATCAAATTTTTGATCAGGTAATTGTCCAAACACATTGGTGAACCCAGTTAATAGTACTACTACTGATAATATTAAATTTTTCATCTGGTCTAGTTTTGTTTATTATTAATTTTTGTTTTTATATTATTTATGCTATTTCTTTTTAAAAGTAAAATTGTAGCTGTATATCTTTTCAATATCAAGAGAACCGAAAAGAGTAAGCGCTGTTAGTTTTTCAATCAATTGATCCTTAATTTTTTCATTTGAATAATTTATTTCAAGGATTTCTATTTCACCTTCTTCATTGGTTTTAAAGCTTACTCGTACAAATTCATTTTGATCTTTATTAATGGTTAACTCTCCATTTTTAAATGAGATACCATTTTCTAAAAATTTGTCCATAGAACTGTTGCCATTGGCATAGCTATAGTTAAATAGCGATGTACTGAAGATTGCAAGTGTTAAGATAATTGTTTTCATGTTTTTTGTTTTTATATTATTTATGTTATGCTATTTCTAATTCCTCTAAACTTGCTGCTTTAGGAAAATCAATCTCAAAATCACCATTACTAAACATGTAATTCGTAAAAATTCTAAGAGATACTAACCCTATTAATTCAGCAAATTCTTGATGGGAATATCCTACTGATAAAAATTTATCGATGGCCACTTGACTTGCCTTTCCTTTATTTTCAGTAATCTCAGTAGCCAAGGAAATCAAAGCATTTAATTTTTCGTCTTCAATAACTCCCTTTCTAATATCAATTAGTTCTTTCTCAGAAAACCCGGCCATTTTACCAAGTGCACTGTGAGCTGAAAGACAGTATTCACATCCGTTAACTTCTGATACTGCTAAAGCAATTGCTTCACTTTCCTTAGCATTAAATGCACCTCCTGATAAAGATTCTGAGAAGGCTAAAAATCCATTTAATAAAGCTGGCGAATTACCCATAGCCGCATAAAGATTTGGAACCATTCCTACTTTTTGTTTAATTGCCGCGAATACTTCTTGTGTATATTCGTCAACTTGATCTGATGTTAATGCTTTTAATGTTTTCATAATTTTATTATTTATTTGTTTATAATTATTTGATTACAATCTTCTTTCTGTTTCTGTGATTTCAATATCATTTGCACTCATGTCACGTATTTCCATTAATCCTACATTGTCGAATTGCCAATGTTCATTTCCATGGGTTCTGTACCATTGTTTTGTCTCTGAATGTTGCCATTCGTATTCAAATCGAACAGAAATTCTATTGTCTGAAAACGACCATAATTCCTTTTTCAATTTGTAGTGCAATTCTCTTTCCCATTTATTGGACAAAAAGTCCACAATTGAAGGTCTTCCTATAAAGAATTGATTTCTATTTCTCCAATGAGAATTAATAGAGTACGCCAACGACACATTTTCTGGGTCTTTATCATTCCATGCATCTTCTGCATTTTGAACTTTAGCTATTGCTGATTTCCGACTAAATGGTGGTTTTAAATTTATCATACTTTCTAATTATTTATAGGACAAAAGTACATTCCCCTCAAAGGAAATCAATTGAATTATTTTCGTTAATACTTGGACAAAAAGGACAATTAAACGAAGACGCTTAGCACAATTTACTCGTGTACTTGGATAAAAGGTGCATTGAATATAAATCAGTTACTTTTCTTAATGCTAACTGTTAAGATAAATGCTCAAAAAAATAAAGAGGTTGAACATCCAGAGAATAGAAGAATTATCACCCCCTGCAAAAGAGTTATTTAAGGTTCCGAATGTCTTCTTCAAATAAGTTCGATAATTCGAACCTTGGCCCACAACACTTTAAAAACCCTTACATCCTTGTAAGGGCTATACGACACTGCTTATAGTCAAAAGAAACTAATTACTCAACACTACTTTTTTAACTAGTTGCTTTCCATTTACACTAGTTTCAACTATATAAATTCCAGTTTTTACGTTTGGTAAAGAAATATTAATAAGTCCAGAATACGAGCTATATTTTTTAGTGTAAATCGTTTTTCCCAATAAGTTGTATATGTTAACCATTAAAGGTTCTTCTTCCTTTATTTTAATGTAAACAGTATGGTTAAATCCGTATATATTGATGTTGTCAACATCATTATTCAGCGTTTCTTCTCCTGTAATAATTTCTTGAAAGTGAATAAAAAAACGTTGTGAAGTATCAACCGAATTCATTGTAAAAGAGTAATTATTATAGGTTAAGTTTGTATAGGTACTTTGAAGTTGATCATAAAGTAAAATGTCGACACTTGGAGAAAAATTACTAATCTCACTTGCCTCTATGGTATAAATTCCGGTAACACTTGGTATCACATTTACAGGGATTGTTGTTATTGCAGATGAAATAGTGGGAATCCCATTGATAGAATATCTTATATTACTATGTATTGTTGAAATTTGAGGAATAGTAGGATCATTACCAGGCATTTTATAGGCGTCCTGATTTTGATTAAAGGAATAGGTATTGTCCACATTCGTATATATGGCAGTTTCATCTGATTTGCCATTCTGAATAATTTTAACCTTTAACAAAGGGTTTGAATTCCCTTTTTGAAACACATCAGTACTGCTTTCAGAAGTTCTAATACTATTAGTTAAAGGCAGCGTTGTAGCTATGGTTGCTCGAACAAAAAAACCTTGAAAGGGAGCAATTAGTGATGACCCACCATTTACTCCTACTCCATTTATATAGCTACTGTATTGATTAAGGAGTGGATTCCACAAGTAAATACCATTTTCAATAGTGGTGTCTAATACTAATAAATCCCAACCGATATTTGAAGGGTAAGGGTTTCCAATTAAATTCCAGCCATCGTTCGGACACCAATGATCGTTATATGCTGATTGAGTATAAGTTAGCGGAATGTTTATTGGGCCATTGTTAGGCACCCCTGTTACGTCTACAGTTATCCCCATATTTACGTTTGTTGCAAAGCCAACTCCCACGCCCATAGGTGAATTTAAACTAGTAGGAACCAACCATCCGATTTGTTTATTTGATGTTGTATCTGTTTCATCATAATAAAATATGTTTGGAAAAGGAAGAGAATTCAAATTCCCTCCTAGGCTAAGTAACGTAAAATCATCATTTAGATCTGCTAAAGTTGCACTCTGAACTGGAGAAGTTAAATAGTGATAACCCGAAATATTTGGAATGTATCTTTCAAAAGTAATCTCTCCATTCACATCTCCATTTGTTTCTAATAGCATTCCATTATTCGAATTTGACGATTCAATAACTACTTCATTGTTATTTGTTTCGAAATCTCCATCTACTAATTCTAACGTTCCAGTTATAATAATATCTGATTGAACATTTACTGTATTTCCATTTTCTACTACTAAATCAGTAAAAATTGCATCGCCATAAATACTTTGATCTTCATTACCTACAAATTTTACCTCTCCATTTACTAGATTATTTGAGGTGTAATCTCCACTTACATTTATGCAATGGCCTCCATTTATATTAATAGTTGCTCCAGGTTCAATAATTAATTCATCAACAACCAAACTATTGTCTATTGAAGGGAAATGTGTAGCACTTGCAGAAATTGTAACAGTAGATGCTGAATCAGGCAATTGCTGAGGATTCCAATTAGCTGTGTTTTCCCAGGTTGTATCAACCGTACCTTCCCATACCATTGGCAGAGAGGGTACATTTGTTGTTATTGCAGCTGAAGGCGGGTTGGTTGTAGAATAAAAAATGGCATCGTTAAAATCCTTATCACCTCCAGGTCGAGTTATATCTTCAAAACAGATAACATACTTTTCTGTTATTTGATCATATAGAACAATCGTATGCTGTTTTAAACTTGTATCGCTTGGTGGATTTAACATCTTATCAGAATAATGTTGCCACTGCCCATATCCTACTGTATTTGACCCCGAACTATAACCATTGGCAAAAACTACAAACCCAATTGAAGTTCCTGCATTAAAATGACCAATATTCACTTTGTCTCCTGGATTTAAATACCCACCACTTCCATTATTTGAAACGTTAGGAAAAATAATGATAATGGAATCTATTTGGGATGTAAGTGTTGGTGTAAAACCTGTTGTGTAAGTGTAAAACCCTAGAACATTTTTATACCCTGCACCTTCGGCTACATAAGTAATAAATACATCCGCACTTTGAAAAAGATCTATGTTTGCTCCATAGTTATTATCTAAATAACTTGGATGATAATCTGGAACAGGTTGATATTCCGGAACTGCTGCTGCTATTCTATTGATAAAACCTTGGCTAACGGTATCTCCAATTGGCTCTAGATAATCCGGATAGCCTAGACTTCCAAATGTTCCTAAATATGTAATTGGTGGTTGAGCATAAATTGAAACATTCATGATAATTAGTAAAAATAGAAATGAGATCGTTTTCATAATAATTGGTTTTAGGTTATTTTCAACCTTCATTTCCATTCTTGTGCCCAATTACTTATATATCTGACATACAGCATATTATATGGATTGTAATTCTGTTTGGAATTCACTTTATGGAATTTATTTCCAATAATGGGAAAGAAACTATGCTTATACTAATTTGTTTTTTTACTGATTATCAGAAAGTTAGGCCTCTTGGCAAATCAATTGGTACAATAAGAGTGAACCTTAAAATTTGTATTATGAAAAATTCAGATATAAAATTAAAAGAAGAGTTAGTAAAGGAAATTGTAAACTCTAATATGACTTTAAAGAGAAAAATGAAAGTCTTGAATATTTTAGATAAAGCATTTAGAAAATACTTGGGTATAATTTATTTATCGGATAAAGAACTAGACGAATTATCTCTATTTCATAATCGATCAATGTAACCAAACTGTATTGTTCTTAGATAAGATCTTTTATGGATTTCAATAAGTCATCCATAAAATCATCTTCATCTTTACTAATATAATCATTAGCTCCACTTTTCATTATTTCTACCGCCTTCTGCTTATCATTTTGTCCAGAAAAAACGATAACTGGTATTGTATAATTTTTTCTCAATTCAATTAAAAAATCTAAGCCATTGTTGTATTGAAGTTCTGTATCATTAAACCTGTAATCTAAAATTATTAAATCAGGAGTTTGTGTTTGAATCTGTTTCATAACACCATCCGCATTTTCGAATATAAGCGTTTCACAATCAATTTTTTGTTTCACTTGCACTGCAATTATTTCAGATAAAATTTTACTGTCTTCAACAATCAATATCGTTTTCATAGGCTTTACTTTTCGAGTATATCTTATAATATGATACTCGAAAGATACTATATTTTATTTCATTTCAATTGGCCTCTCTTGCATGATTATTCTTATTCCAAAAATGAGAAAGCATTCTATTTATGAGAATAATGAGTAAAACATTAGCATCAAATTAATGTCATTACCTACTAAATGTCAGGCACTTAACTATATTGGCATCAATTTGTATAACCCATCCGAAAATAAATTACGATGGCAAATAAAAAAATATTAGTAATAGATGATGACTCAAGCATAAGAATGTTATTGAATCATCTTTTAAAAAAGGATTATAGCATTAAGTTAAAGGAAAACGGATATGATGCACTATTATATCTTCAGGAAGGAAATGTTCCTGATATGATTATCTCTGATTTATCTATGCCTAAAATGAATGGATATGATTTTTTAAAGAATATTAGAGCAAGTAATTTTTTTAATAATATCCCCTTAATTGTTTTATCTGCTAATGAAAACAGTAGTGAGCGCATTAACTGCTTACGAAAGGGAGCAGATGATTATATGGTTAAGCCATTTAATCCTGAAGAATTACGAATTAGAGTTGCCAACCTATTTAAACGTGTAAAAAAGATTATTTAAAATGAGATCAATACTATATATCGGAAATAATGAAAATTTTAAAAGTGATTATGGATTCAATAGTAATCTTATCGATAAAATTGAACAAAAAAATAATGGATTATTAGCATATGATTTTTTACACAAGGCTACCTATTTACCTCACATTGTTTTTTGTGAGAATACCACATCAGGCATAGAAGCCTCCCAGCTTTTTAAACTACTGAGGTCCAACAAAAAATTTGATCACATCGTTTTTATTTTATTGAATGGTAAACTCACCAAAAAAGAAGCGATTAACTTTATAAAGAACGGAATTGACGAGGTTATTGAAAAACCATTTAAACTAAAGACCCTTTCACCTAGGCTTGAATTTTTAATAAGCTATAGAAGTTTGAGTAAAAAAGAAAGAAGAAGCTCTAGGATTAAATCTGCTTATAAACTTGGTGTCGTTAAACGAGTTTTTGACATCATAGTAGCGATTGTTGCATTAGTTCTTATCTCCCCTGTTCTTCTTTTAACAATTATTGCCATAAAAATAGAATCAAAAGGTCCATTATTTTATGCTTCTAAAAGAGTAGGAACTGGTTATCAGATTTTCAATTTCTACAAGTTCAGATCCATGCATATTAATGCTGATGAAAAGCTAAAAGACATTAAAAATTTGAATCAATATGTAAGCAATGAACCTCAGAAAATAGATAAGGAATGTCCAGATTGTTCATTAACTCAACTTTGTTCGCCAATATTATTTGTAGATGGTAAAAAGATTTGTGAAAACCATTACCTCAGATTAAAAAAAGTAGAGGATGAAGGAACCTTCATTAAAATTAGTGATGATCCCAGAGTTACTAATGTGGGGAAATTTATTCGAAATACAAGCATAGATGAACTTCCTCAACTCATTAATGTGTTAAAAGGAGATATGTCTATTGTGGGCAATAGACCATTGCCATTATACGAAGCAGAACTGCTTACTTCTGATAATTGGGCTGAACGTTTTATGGCTCCTGCTGGAATAACCGGATTATGGCAAGTAGAAAAACGAGGAGGGGGAGAAATGAGTGAAGAAGAAAGAAAACTCTTAGACAATAAATATGCAAAACAACACTCATTTTTTTATGACATAAAATTGATTTTAAAAACAATACCTGCTTTGTTACAAAGCGAAAATGTATAACTAATAAAAAAATTAACTTGACTAACTACAAGCAACATAAAATTTCAGGCTTTTTAGTAGGCTTATTTCTGATAAGCAATACTTTTTGTGTGGCACAAATAGATACAGTAGCAACTTCAATAAAGTTGCCGCCTCTTGCAACACTTATAGATTCTGCGTATAATAATTCACCATTACTACAATCTCAGGAACTGTTAGTTCATCAAAAAAAGATACTCACCAACATTCAAAAAAAATCGTGGTTAAATTCCTTATCACTCAATAGTAGTTACTCGAGAGGAACAAACAATGCTCAGACTGAAGGAATTGTAATTCCTACTTACACAAAAACTTCCTCAGATTGGTATAACACCGGATTGTCTTTTAAGATTTCATTATCAACCATTTTGAATAGAAAAAATGCCATTTCAATTAGTAAAATAAACCAAGAGATTGAAAAAAATAATTTAGAAGAGCTCAAAAAAGCTTTACGAAGGCTAATTCTTGAACTATACACAGAGGTATTATTAAATGAAAAAATATTGAAAATTAGAAATGATGCTGTTACCATTTCCAATATGAATTTTAGTTATGCTGAAATCGAATACAAAAACAATTCAATAACTCTTGCTGATTTTACTAGAATACACGAAGCAAACATTAAATCGAACATTTTTTACGAAGAATCAAAACGAGATTATTGGGTATCTATAGCAGTTTTGGAAGAAACTGTAGGCATTAAATTAAGATAGAACTATGAGCTTATTATCATTCATACGATTATTAATAAATCACTTCAAAATATTGTTGATTATGCCAATTATTGTTGTGGCAATGATTCTGATATTTATGAATGACAAACAAAGCAACTACGTTACCACTACAACACTTTATACAGGATTTGCCTCTGGATATTCATTAAAAAATAGTGAGCGTAGAGACTTTTATGCCATTAAAACAAAGTTTGATAACCTTTTTGAAAACATTAAATCAAGAACAACGAGGGAAGAAATAATATTAAAAACATTGGCATTTTATTTAGCTCAAGATACCATTATCGAAAAAGATATGTCTGCTTATAATCAGGTAAAATTTGTAGCGTTAGTACCAGAAAAATTACTTAAAAAAGTAGTTGTTAAGAATAATGAATTCAAGACTTATGAAAACTTATCGAACTATTACAAGCGAAATTTTAATAATGAAATCTATTACATTCTTAGTTCAGCGGAGTCTCCTTTCACCAATTATTTTGGATTAGATCAACTATCCTCAATT
>JAESUI010000130.1 GCA_016763135.1 Flavobacteriales bacterium | reverse complement strand
ACATGGATGCTATGGGTAAAATGATGGAGTTAATGAAATCTCCAGAAGCAATGATGAAATGGTTTGAAGAAAAACGTGCAGCCTTTGATGCTTTAGCTCAAGATTAAAAATAAAGATTACAAAAGACAAACAACTTTAGGTTTAAAAAAATAACTTTAATCATCTAATCTATTTAATATGAGAAATTTAGGAATTACGTTTGCTGCATTAATAGTTATGCTTGGTTGCTCCTCTGACAATCAAAATCTGGAAGAAAATACTGAAAACAATGAGGTTTTAACTGAGGAAACAGTTGAAAAAACAGAGAAAGTAACTGAAGAAGTAAAACAAGGTGCTGAAGAAATGGTAAAAGAAGTTGAAGAACTTGGTAATGAGGTAGATTCTTTATTAAATAGTATATAAATAAAATAGTATGAAATATTTAATAACCATATTAATAGCTTTAATTATTGCAGTTGGAGCTAATGCTCAGGGAAAAAGTGGCGAGAAAGGTCATGGTAAGGATAAGCAAGAAAAAAAGGAAAAGAGTGAAGCGAAAGAACATAAGAAGCAGGATAAAGTAAAAAAAGAGCAGAGTGATAAACAGGAGAAAGAAAATCATGGAAAACATGATAAGGTGAAAAAAGAAAAAAAGGAACATGCAAATAAGGGCCAAGAAAAAGAAAACAAAGGAAAAGGCAATGCCTATGGAAAAAATAAGGGAGATTTAAGTGGTAAGGAGTTTGGGCAACAAAGAGCTGCTGATGCAAAAGCTAAAGCAAAAAAAGAGAAAACAAAAGCTGAAGAAAAAGTGAAGGTCTCTGAAAAAGAAGTAGTAGCAACTAAAGTTAAAATAGAGAAAGCGAAAGAGAAAGTTGAGCAACAAAAACAAGAAGGCACCATAACTGAAGCTGTAATTGAAAGTAAAGTAAAAATTATTAATGAGGCCGAAAAGAAAGTGAAAGAAATGGAAGACGCAATTGAAAAAGAAAGAAAAAGAATTAAAGCGTTAGAAGCTATCATTCTTGGTGAATAATCAGGTTTTCCTATGGGTAAACCTTTACTACTAATGCTTTTAATAGAATAGCAACTACGTAGTTATACCTATTCTACTACCTAAAAACAAAGCTCTATAAGTAATACTCCTAATTTTTTCGAGGTGTTTTTCTTATTTCAATTTACACATTACTACTCTTGACTGTTGTTTAGTTCTAGGCGATCTTTATTGTCTATTCTAAATGATAAAAAATGAAATACCTATTACTAACTTCCATCGTTCTTTTTTTAAGTGTTAACTCCTTTGCTAAAAAGCATAAAATAAAAAAAGCTAAAAACCCTAAGTTAAGTTATCAGGAGTACATTATTCAATATGGCAACAATGATACAAGCGTTGCAATTATTAATTTATTTTTTGACAAACGAAATGAAACAGCAGTAGGAAAAATGTCTTTCCTTCCAATTACAGCAGGAATAACAATGTTTGTACCCCCAATTGGCCTTGGTTTATCAGCAATAACATCTCCTTTATTTATAAGTGGATTAATAACCCGAACCCGATACAGCCATAAAAACTTATTAATTGCTTTAAAAAGCTACCACAATACCAATATGCTCTCAGCAAATTTTCAAAATAAAATTTTCAAACAAATAAAAGCACAAAAAAAAGAAATCTATATAGCAGAAAGTGAAGAGCAATTAATGGCCCTTAGAGAAATAAGAAATGAGTAAAATATATTTTACTGTATTTGTTAAATAGCTGGTTTAAATATTATCCCGCAATTTTTGATGTTGAAATGGATGGATGAAAAGCGTGCAATGTTTGAGGCCTTATCTAAGGATTAGTTAACTTCAACAGACTCAAAAGTTTGTTCTTCTGGCTGAGGACTAACTGCCGTAAACAAAAAGAAACTCAACCCCATCAAAAAGATTAAAATTGCTACTGCAATGAACACCAGCTTATTTGCTTGTGGCTTTTTACCAGAATTGGGTGTAGGATTATGGTGCCTCGAATCCGATATTGGACTATTTAAATCTCTATTCATAATAGTTAAAGATACTAATTTATGAGCAACAGAAAAGCCCCGAATTAACGGGGCTTAAAATGGTGTTATTAATAGGTTGCTACTACCTTCTTCTGAATCTTTCTATCATAACACCCATTGTATCGTTCATACTACTAAACGTCTCTACTGTTCTTGCTCTTTTTTTCTACCATTGTTTTCTTTTCTGCTTTTTCTGTTTGCTTTTTTCTGTCCTTTAAACAAATTGTACCGTGATTTGGTGTAAGAAAAAGTAGATTGATTTGTCTTTTTTACTTTCTTTTTAGACATGGCATGCATGTACAATTTACTTCTCGATTTTGTTCTTGGTGGTCGAGAAGAATAAATGTTTGGCTTTTTCTTTTTGTTTTTCGTGGCAAAGCAATCTCCTTGCTTCTTTTTCTTTTTATCACCTGTTAATCCTATAACACGTGATTCAGGTTCCATTTTTTCCAATAAGTAAGTTGGTAATTCAGCTCGTTCGGTTGGATTAGTATATTTATTAGCCATTAAGTTGTTAATGCCAAATAGCATAATAAATAGTGGTAAAATAAGTCGTATAACTGTTTTGATGTACTTCATTGGGTGCCTCATAATTATAAGTTTTTGATTAGTAAGTCTATATAACTCCGAAATCTTTCACTTTATTATAGTTGAACAATATTTTTTATTTAATTTATTCATTTTCACAATATTTTTTAACTGTTATTTATTATTATCAAAGTACTTTATATTGTATAATTATCTATTACTAATATTTAATTCTTTTATAGAGGGGTGAATTAAAAAGCTGTAGTTTAGTATACTCATCAAACTCAGCTTATGCTAACCAAATACATCATCCTGTTTTTCTATTTCTGCATCCTTTTTCTGATTGGCTATTTTGCTTCTAAAAAAGTAAAAAACATAAAAGATTACTATGTTGGCGGAAAAAAACTAGGATTTTGGGCGGTGGCCTTTTCATCAAGAGCAACTGGTGAATCAGCATGGTTATTACTAGGTCTCACAGGGCTTGGCGCCATGGTTGGCGCATCTGCCTTTTGGGTAGTTTTAGGTGAAGTGGTTGGTGTATCCATTGCTTGGTTTTTTATGGCCGAAAAGTTTAAGGAGTTATCAGATAAATACAATTCCATTACCATTCCCGATTATTTAGTAAGCAGGTTCAATGCTTCTGGTAATATGTTAAGAATAATAGCTGCTACAGCATTATCGGTATTTGTAATCATTTATGTAAGTGCTCAAATTGATGCTACAGGCTCCGCTTTCGAATCCTTTTTAGGGTGGAACTACTTTGCGGGGGCCATCCTTGGCTTCTTTATCGTACTTACCTACATTTTTACAGGTGGTTTTGTTGCTGTTGTTTGGTCCGATTTGTTTCAAGGAGTTGTAATGTTATTGGGCTTAGTATTATTGCCAATAGTTGCCTATTACGCAATAGAACCTTCCATTTCAGTTACTCAAGAATTAGTAGCGTTAGATCCCTCTTTTTTAAATATTTGGGGAGAAGGTGGTTTTACTACCCTTAACTTCTTTACCATTCTCGGTTATGCATTCATAGGATTAGGGTTTATGGGTTCACCTCAATTGTTTATCCGTTTTATGTCCATAAAAGATAAGTCTGAAATTAGAAAAGGAAGATGGGTAGCAATTGTATTTACCATTATAACAGACTCTTGCGCAGTATTAATAGGGATGTATGGTAGATACCTCTTAACATCTATCGGAGAAACTCCAGAAAGTGTTTTAGGAAATGGAGCTCAAAACGTTTTACCTCTTTTAGTAGAAAAAGTAATGCCTTTATCGCTAATTGGTATTTATATTGCAGCTGTACTTTCAGCGATAATGTCCACCATCGATTCCCTTTTAATTGTTGCTTCTAGTGCCATTTCTAGAGATTTTTATCAACAAATTTTTAAGCCAAATAAAACAGAAAAACAAATGACTCAGATTTCTAGAGTCATCACTTTATCATTAGCATTACTTGCACTTTGTGTTGCGTTAATAATAGCAGTAACCTCTCCAGATAGAACCATCTTTTGGTTTGCCATATTTGGATGGTCAGGCATTGCAGCTACTTTCTGCCCTACCATTATTTTATCCATTTTTTGGAATAAATTTTCTGAAAAAGGGGCCATAGCATCAATGATAACTGGTTTTGTTTCCGTCCCTCTTTTTAAATTCGGTTTTACTGCCATAGATGGTGTTGGTATTTATTTCGATAAGCTCGGAGAACTTGGACCAGCATTCATATTAGCAAGTATTGTTGGTATAGCAACAACTATTATGACTACTAAAAAAGAAGTTATTTAACATTTTAACATAATTCATTTTCTTTACTTTTTAGTTGTTTTCCGTATATTTTATACGTTTTTTTAACAATTTTGATGATTTTCAAGCATTTATTGATGTTTTTATACAAAAAAATCCTCAATCTTTATTGAGGCTTTTTGAACTAAACTAAACAGTTTTTACTTCTTCATAAAAGTAAAATTGTAATTGTACACCTTTTCACTATCATGCTCTTCTTCCACTTTCATTTCAGAAAGTTTTTCAATTAACTGAGATTTAATGGCCTCGTCAGAATAATTAATTTCTAACACTTCCACTATTCCATTTTTATTAATTTTAAAACTAACTTTTACAAATTCAGTTTGGTTTTTGGTAATTGGCAATTCATTGTCTTTAAACTTAACTACCTCATCCAATTTTTTATGCATATCAATTGTTCCTTTTGCATAACTGTAGTTAATTAATGAAGAACAAAAAATTACTGCTACTACTATTAATGTTTTCATAATTTTATTTTTTTTAATTATTATTTGCTTTGTACTACTTGTTTGACGCTTGTTAAAGCACAAATGTTACATCCATAAGCAACTATTATTAAAGTTATTACACGAATGGTAATACAATATTTTGAGTGGTAGTTTTTGGCATTTTTTAACATTCAAATTCTCTACAAAGACAAGGCTCACATCCTTTAAAAAACTAGATACTCGTAAAAAAATAATTGGCCTAAGATTTGCTCTGATTTATTCAATCACAAACCATCTATTAAAATCATAATTTAGTAAAATGAAAAATATACTCTTAATTGCAACTATTCTTTTATTAAGCACAACCCTTAATGCACAAAAAAAGGATAAAACCTATAAAGTATTAACCGCATGCGGACAATGCCAATTTGATATGAACTCTCCTACTGGCTGTGCTTTAGCTATACAGTTAGCTGGTAAAAAGTATTGGGTAGATGGTAGCACTATTTCAGACCATGGAGATGAACATGCTGATGATGGTTTATGCAAAAAGGTGAGAAAAGCCAAAGTTCAAGGCACCTTTAAAGGAAAAAGATTTGAGTCAAGCTCATTTGTGCTTATTTCAAAAAAGAAGAAAAAGAAGAAAAAGTAATTTTTGGTCTTATGAATCTAGGTACAATTGGGCTTTATATTATTGTGTTTTCAGCTTTATAGTTATATCTGGATCATACTTCCTTAAAAAAACTAAAAAGCACTCGAACTACAATAGAGAGCTCTTCAATTAGAGCTTCCTTTTTTAAAACACATACCGAATAGATACCCCTATCGCAAATTCAAAACCAGAGTAGTATTCAACAAAATTAAACATTGGTCTAGAGTCTATGCTTGCTGTAAACGGAAGACCTAAATCTTTATCAAAATCATACTCTGCACCAAAATGAGCACCAACAGCACCCCCAACAGCACCTCCATTATTAACGAATTTATTTTTATTATTAAATCCTTTATTAAAAGAATATAACCACCCTTGAACCGCTGGTCCTGCGTACCAACTAAAACCACTTTGTATTTCTCCTACATAATGAAATGCTCCAGTAACTCCAAAACGATCAAAATTATTATCCAAACCAAGACCTAAACCAACTTCAACTCTTGTTACATCACCCAATCCATGTTGATATGATAATTCTGGTCCAACACCATAATTACTAACACTCGCTCTTAACCCTACAGTGTTATAAATTTGTGACTTAGCAGTAAATCCCATAGCCATTATAACGATTAAAGATAAAATAATTTTCTTCATAATATATTTTTGTTTTTATAAAAATACTGTAATTTAAACACCCTACAGAAATTGACTGGATAATAATATTAACAGTCTATTTAGGATAACATTAGTCTTCTACACATTTATTAATATCAGTTTATCACATGATAAAAGACATAAATAAATGTTTTTTTTCTACTATTTTTACAATATCGTTTAATCTCATTTTATGAATACAGAAAAAGTTGATGTTTTAGTAATTGGTGCAGGTCCCTCTGGGGCGATGGCCGCTTCAATGGTTAATAAAAATGGCCTAAAGGTTAAAATAGTGGAGAAAACATTATTCCCACGTTTTGTAATTGGAGAAAGTTTACTAACAAGATGTATGGATCATTTTGAAGAAGCTGGTGTTCTTGATGTTATAAAAGAACAAGGCTACCAAGTTAAAAATGGCGCAATCTTCCTTATGGGAGAAGATAGGTGTGAATTTGATTTTTCTGAACAATTTACAAATGGATGGGAATGGACTTGGCAAGTTCCTAGAGATGAATTTGATAAAGTAATTGCTGATAAAGTACAATCAATGGGTGTTGATATTGAATATCAAACAACTGTAACCGACATTCAATTTAATGGGTCAGACTCTATTACTACCGTTACTGATAAAGATGGTAATGAGAAAAAAATTGAAGCTAAATTTATAATTGATTCAAGTGGTTACGGAAGAGTTATTCCAAGATTATTGGATTTAAACACACCTTCTACTCTACCAACAAGAGACACCCTTTTCACCCAATTTATAGATGTTAATAGACCTGAAGGTCATGACAGTAATCGTATTGTTATTGTTGCACACCGTCCAGATGTTTGGATATGGGTCATTCCTTTTTCTAATGGAAACACTTCTGTTGGATTTGTAGGGAATCCAGATTTCTTTAAAGAAGTTAATGGTACCCCTGAAGAAAAATTAAGAACACTTATAGCTTCTGAACCATTAATTAAAGATCGTTTTGTAGGTAGCGAAATGAGGTTTGAACCTATTAGCATTTCTGGTTATTCAATTGCTGTTAAGCAACTTTATGGAGAAGGATTTGTGCTCACTGGTAATTCAACAGAGTTTTTAGACCCTATTTTTTCTGCTGGAGTAACCTTTGCAACTGAATCAGGAGTTCTCGCTGGAAAACTGGTTAGTAAAAAACTAAAAGGGGAAACTATTGATTGGGATACAGAATATGTTAAACCAATTCTTGAAGGAGTTGAAACTTTTAGAACCTACATAGAAAGTTGGTACGATGGAACTTTACACAAAATATTCTTTGCAGAGAAAATCGATCAGTCTATAAAAAACAAAATTTGTTCTGTATTGGCTGGTTATGTTTGGGATAAATCAAATCCATTTGTTGCCAGACACAAACAATCAGTATCGAATCTCGCTAATTTTCTTACCAAGAAAAAAGAAAAATCCGAAAACAAATAAAACCTCTTTTTTATTACTTCTGGTTGATTTTTATCAATTTTTGATTGATTTTTATTGTTTTCCGTTCATTTTCGTTAATTTCCTGAGTTTTATGGACTAAACCTACTTTTCTAATTAGCTTTATACTCTATTCTAAGAATTAATAAAAAGAGTATTTTAGTATTCTAATAATTTAGATACATCAAAAATCTTTGGAGAAAAATATCATTTATAGGTTTAAGAGATCTCAATACAGGAGAAGCTCTAGAACACTTTAGAGAAATTATTCTGATTAATCGGTTAATTTCTATTACTGCTATAGCTATGGTAATTTATTTACCAATAGAAATTATTTTTAATAGTGTAGCCTTAGTACCATTTATTCTAATAGAATTAGGAATACTTGTACTAACTCTATTTTTTAATCATAAAAAATGGTTTGGGTTTTCAAGAATCTACTTTTTTATTGCCTGCATCATCTCTATACTACCAATGATGTACGTAGTTCCTGAAGGGGCGGGAAATGAATTCCTACTCCTGCCTTTGGCTTTACTACCTGGTCTTATATTCCATAATCGTTGGTTAGATATTTCTTTCTTTTTATTAGTTGTTACTGTATTTTATGTTGTACTTGAAACTCGTGGGTTAGTTGAGCCTATAGTAGATGTCACTCAAGAACAAATAAATTTTTTTAGAAATATCTACTTAGGAGTAGTTTTCCTCCTATCCTTTACTATCATCTTTTATTTCCGAACTCTTGTAAATAATTTTGAAGAAATAAATAAGAAAAAAACACTATTACTTAAAGCATCTAATGATGAAATTAAAGCAAGTATAAATTACGCCAAGAGAATTCAACAAGCTATTTTACCTCCTATGAGTTTAATAGAAGATAATCTCCCTCAATCATTTATTTACTACAGACCTAAAGACATTATAGCAGGAGATTTTTATTGGATGCATCTTTTACCTCAACCTAATGGTTGGGATGTAGATGGAGATATCGTACTTTTTGCAGCTGCAGACTGTACTGGACACGGTGTTCCTGGAGCAATGGTAAGTGTTGTTTGTAATAATGCACTTAATCAATCAGTTAAAGAATTTGGAATTACACAACCCAGTTTAATATTAGAAAAATCACGTGATTTGGTCATTGAAACCTTTGCTGAAAGTATTGAAAATGTGCAGGATGGAATGGATATATCCATCCGCTCCTTAAATAGAAAAACCAATGAGCTTCAATATGCAGGTGCTAATAATCCTATTTGGATAATAAGAAAAAATGGAACTGAAGTGGAGGAAATAAAAGCCAATAAACAACCTATTGGAAAATGCGATCTAATGAACCCTTTTACCAATCACACGATACAACTAAACAAAGGCGACACTATTTATCTATTTTCTGACGGTTATGCCGATCAATTTGGCGGTCCAAAAGGAAAGAAATTCAAATCAAAACCATTTAAGAACCTATTACTTTCTATTAGTAACAAACCTCTAAATCAGCAAAAAGAACTATTAAATACCCACTTTGAAGAATGGAAAGGAGAATTAGAGCAAATAGATGATGTGTGCGTAATTGGAGTTCGTATTTAGCGAAAAACAATTTAGCACAGTTTACCCTGAGCTTGCCGAATGGATGTAATAGGAATGAAAATTTAAATAAATGAAAAATAAATTTCTTGTTTTCCTTACAATAGCATTAAGCTTAATAACTTCATGCAAAACGACAGAAGAATCTACCAATACTGGAGCAATGACCCCAAATAACAAGACTACAAAATGCCAGCTAATTGAAAAAGAATTTACCAACAAGGGTGGCAAAGTAACTGAATATAAAGAGTTATATTTAAGGTGTTCCGTTCAAGATTATTTTATATAAATATGCGAAGGAAATGTAACAGCTGAGCAGCTAAAACCTTATATAAATTCTGGTATTGAAGTAGAAATGGAAATTAAAGAAGGTATGTTAGACCACTGTAATGACAACCCTGCATACGCCCAAAGTAGAACAGGAACTTATATTGTTATTAAAAAAATAATTAAGTAATTCTTATTTTTTGGCTTTTGCCTCTTGTCTTAATTTTTTCAATTCAGCTCTTACTTGTTTACCATAAGCCATATCGTGCATATATTCTCCTTCATCAGCATTATACTTAATTAACGCAGTAGGAAAATCTAAGTTTGAAATATCAACCCCCTTAAACTTACTCGCTTTCATTAAATCGACTCTAAACTCATAAGTATACTTACCTCCAAATTCTGTTCGTTCTTTTGTTGAGATTTGAATTCGCTCAGAAATAGCTCCAGGTTTATCTATTTCTACCATATACTGCATACCACTAAAAAGAATAAATTGAAATTTGCTCTTTTTAGTCTTTGTCATCTGTACTATTTTATTATTCTGATACAATTTCACTAAAGCTTCATCTACTTTCTCATCATTTTCATATACATAGCCTTTTATTTCTAGCGAGCTTACTTTTGGTAAGAACATTGCTGGTTTTATTGCGCTACTTAAAACAATAAATGAAACAAATAATACTGATAATATTTTAACTCATGTCATAACGTAAATTGAATTTTTAAATATACTAATAATTAAAAGCTGTATTTTAGTAAGATGAAAAAAACATACTTTGTTCTTTCAGTTTTTCTATTAGGACTATATTCTTGTGCTAATATTTTTAACGGGTTGGTTTTACCTAATCAATGTAAAAAATGTGAACTTGTAAACACGCTGACAGATGAAGTTTTGTTTACTAACGAGGGTTGTGGTAGCGACAACACAGGGCTTGAAGATGAAGCCAAAATTGAGGCTTATGATCAAAGCAGGTACGGAAACCTGTGCGACTTAGAGATTAAATGCACCACTTGGAAACAAGAATCAGAAAATGAGGAATAATATTTTCAGTAATTTTGAGAAAAAAATTAGATATGAAAACATTGATAACCATATTAAGTGTAGTAATAATTAGCTTTTCAGCAACTGCACAATCTACCCCAGTAAAAAATGATACTGCATCAGTACAAATTGTGGAAGCATCTTGCGGACAGTGCAACTTTGGTTTAACTGACCAAGAAGGATGTGATTTAGCCGTTAAAATAAACGGAAAAGCTTATTGGGTTACCGGAACTGATATCGACAAGCATGGTGATTCACATTCTGCTGGTGGATTTTGTTTAGCCGTTAGAAAAGCAGAAGTAATTGGCGAAATTGTTGATGGAAAATTTAACGTAAGCTACTTTAAGTTACTTCCTTTAAAATCCGATAAAAAAGGGCACGAAGGACATAATCATAATTAGAGAAGATTTGTATTTATAATGCTGAAGGAGAAGTATATACTTCTCCTTTTTTTTATGCGAAAAAAGTAAAAATATAACTTTGGTATAGAGATTGTAATAGTTCTAAAAAAAATAAATCTTATGGATAATTTAGAACTACGATACAATGATGTAGCTTATCACATGATAACAGACAACATTCAAAAATCTTTTGTAAAAAGCATTAAAAACAGTATAGAAAGAGCTTTAAAACCAGTAAAAAAAGAATTAGAAAATTCTGATGGTTTTGTAAGGATTAACTACAAAGCACATAAATTAGAAATTACTGTTTTTTATCTTTCAATGCATCTTGAGCAAAAAATTTATAGAATATTAAAATAAGTCTACCAAAACCTACCCACACATTACCGTTAAGAGTAAAAAAACAACAAATAGAAATATGAACATTTTAAACTTCATGTTAATATAACGTTAAACTACCCCTTTTTATTCTGCGACTATTTTACCAACCCAATTAAATTGGTCTCCATCTTTAACCTCAACAAAATAAATT
>JAESUI010000129.1 GCA_016763135.1 Flavobacteriales bacterium | reverse complement strand
CAATTGTCGGTGTAAAGAGCCATCCTGCACGCAGGCCTCTGCCTGATTGTGTAACTGATAAATGCACGCGGGGTGGGAATTAATGCTGGAGCTTTTTTTCCAAATAATAATACTTCTATTATCTATACAGGAGCTAGCAATATTACACCCTATGGTATTGATTATATTTTAAGCATTCCATCATACAAAACTACTTTTGATAGTTATTTTCAATACCCTTACACACTCGCAGAACTCCCTCAAAATCCAAGTTATAAAACAGCACTAAATATTGGATTACATGCAGGGATTAATCTGGGTGGAGGAAATACAATATACGTTGATGTTAATTCTACCAATTTAAATTATGAGCAAGTTTTTACAATAGCAATTGATGATCCTTACAATCAATCTCCTGAACCAACATTCAAACAACTTCCAATAATCGGGAAAGAAAAGCGGCTTAATTTTAACCTAGGAACTCAGCTCAGTTTACTAAACAAAAATAAAACAACGATCTATTGGTCGGCTTTCGGAAATTTTAATAGTACGAAACTCGAAAGAAATTATATTATAATTAATGATAGAGAATATGAAATAATTCATTCAAACCCTCAATTACCAAATGTACAACCAGGAGGAATTGGATTTGGTGGTGGCTCTGGAGCAGGAATAAAATACCGATTAACCGACAGAATTTATGCAGATTTAACATACAACCTCTATTACATCAAAAACAAAATGAATGATAATATACAAGGATTTGGTCTCAATCATGGCATAACTTTCAGGGTTGTTTGGAATTAAAAAAAACTTCTTTTATCTCTATTTTTGGACTATCAACAAGTTAGTTCAACATATCGCAACACATAAAATCAAGTATGGAATACTCACAATTCTATTGGTGATTTATGCATTTATTTTACCGGCTAAATTATTTATCACTCCTACCTGTTCTGTTATTGAAGACAATGAAGGCAACCTAATAGGAGCTCGAATTGCTGAAGATGGTCAGTGGCGTTTTCCGCATAACGACAGTGTTCCTTATAAATTTAGAGAAGCCATTCTCCAGTTTGAAGACAAAAATTTTTATTACCATCCTGGAGTAGATTTATTGGCTACTGCAAGAGCAGCTTATCTCAACATAAAAGCGAGAAGAGTAGTAAGTGGAGGCAGTACCATAACCATGCAAACCATTCGGTTATCAAGAAGAGGACAAGGAAGAACTTTTATAGAGAAAATGATAGAAATGGTAATGGCTACTCGACTAGAAGTCGCTTATTCTAAAGATAAAATACTTTCTTTCTATACTTCTAATGCTCCTTTTGGTGGAAATGTAGTTGGGTTAGATGCTGCTGCTTGGCGTTATTACGGTCGTAATGCCAATACATTATCTTGGGCTGAAAGTGCCACTCTGGCTGTTTTACCCAACGCCCCTTCTCTTATTTTTCCAGGGAAGAATCACAAAAAATTATTGGAAAAACGTAATAGATTATTGGATAAACTCTATCAAAAAAATATCATTGATTCATTAACTTGTGAAATATCTAAAGAAGAACCATTACCCCAAAAACCATTAAGACTACCAAACATTGCGATTCATTTACACAATCAAATTATTAAAGATCATCAAGGAAAGTTAATCAAAACCACTTTGGACAGGTTCCTCCAAGAGAAAACAAATGCCATTATTAAAAATCATCACTACCAATTAAAGTTTAATGAAGTTCATAATGCGGCAGCAATCATTATTGAAATAGAAACTGGAAATATATTGGCTTATGTTGGCAATACTTCAGGAAGCAACCAACACGGAAATGCCGTAGATGTAATTCAGGCACCACGAAGTACTGGCAGTATTCTAAAGCCTATTTTATACGCTTCCATGCTTAGTGATGGAGAAATTTTACCCAATACATTAATTAGTGATGTCCCCACAAAAATTGCAGGATATACTCCTAAAAATTACAATTTAAAATATACAGGGGTTGTCCCTGCCCGAAAAGCATTGTCACGTTCATTAAATGTTCCTATCATAAAAATGTTGCAAGATTATGGCTTGCAAAAATTCCATCATCGTTTACAAAAACTTCAACTTTCTGATATTAACAAACCTGCCAGTCATTATGGATTAACCATTATTTTAGGTGGTGCAGAAAGTTCGTTATGGGACATTACCAATGTGTTTACCAATTTTTCGAGAACCTTAAATCATTTTGAAAAGTACAATGGAAAATACAACCTCAACGATTATCATCCTCATAATTATTTAGCTAATGCAGAACCATTAGAAGAGAAATTAGAGAACTTTAATAACCTAAGTGCTGCTTCTATATATTTAACCTACCAAGCACTGTTAGAAGTAAACAGGCCAAAAGAAGATGCCAACTGGCAATATTTTTCTGGCAACCATAAAGTGGCTTGGAAAACAGGTACTAGTTTTGGTTTTAGAGACGCATGGGCTGTTGGTACAACTTCAAAATACGTTGTTGGTGTTTGGGTGGGTAATGCTGATGGTGAAGGGAGACCAGGCTTAACAGGAATTGGCGCAGCTGCCCCTATCCTATTTGATATTTTTGATTTACTCCCAAATGATAAGTGGTTTAGCCCTCCTTATGATGAGTTAGCTAAAGTTCCTATTTGTAGAAAAAGTGGAATGCGTGCAACAGATATTTGCGAGCCTGTCGATTCTGTTTTTGTACAAGAAAGCGGTTTAAAAACTGAACCTTGCAAATACCATCAACTAATCCATACTGATAATTCTGGTTATAGAGTAAATAGCGATTGTGAAGACGTAAATAACATGCTTCACAAAAGTTGGTTTGTTTTACCTCCAGTGCAAGAATGGTATTATAAAAGTACAGATCCAACTTATGTTAAATTACCACCATATAGAAATGACTGTCAGAGTTTTGAAACATCTCCTTTACAGCTCATCCATCCCGAACATAATGCAGAAATTTATATTCCATTAGAAATTTCTGGTAAAAAAGGAAAAGTGATTTTTGAGGCTGCCCATCGTAAACAAAGTTCTACCATCTTTTGGCACATAGATAATTCCTATATAGGTGCAACAAAAAGTATACACGAAAAAGGGTTAAACATATCAGAAGGAGAGCATACACTTACCTTAGTAGATGAATTAGGGAATTCTATTACTCGGAAATTTTCTATAGTTGGAAGAAATAACTAACTTTAGGGAAAACCAATTGTTATGAAAACCCTTCCTCTAATTATTCTATTATTTCTTTCAGTAAATATTTATAGTCAAGATACAACAAGTACTAGCCAAGAACATGCTTTTGATTTTTGGGTAGGTAATTGGAGTTTAGAATGGGTTGGAAATAAAGGAGAAATAATTAAAGGCACCAACATTATCACTAAAACATTAGATGCTAAAGTTATTAAGGAAATTTTTGAAGACCCTAGTACAGGTTTTAAAGGGACAAGTATTTCAGTGTATAAAACAAAGACAAAAACTTGGCATCAAGCATGGGCTGACAACCAAGGCGGTTACTATAGCTTTGTTGGTGAAATTGATGGAGACAAACGAATCTTTAAAACACTAGCTAAAAAGGTAAATGATAATGTTGTTATACATCGAATGGTTTTTCATGATATAACTCCTAATAAATTTATATGGGATTGGGAAAGCAGCAAAGACGATGGTAAAACATGGAAACTCAACTGGCAAATTAACTACACTAAAGTCCTTTAATTAATAACTACTTCTTGAATAAAGTTTTTTAATTTCGCACAAAATAAAATCACCAACTTCTTTGCCAGAAAAATTTATTGATATAGAAAAAGTAATTAAGAGCAAAAACCCTAATCTCTTAAAGGTCTTGCCTAAATTTATCCTCAACTATTTAAAACGAATTATTCATCAAGATGACATCAATGATCTCTTAAACGATTTTAAAGATATTTATGATTATGAGTTTTGTGCAGCATTAATCAAAAGGTTAAACATTAAAGTAACAGTAAAAGGGCAAGAACATATCCCAACAAAAGGAGGTTTTATTTTTGCTTCTAACCACCCTTTAGGTGGAATGGATGCCATGGCTCTGACTACCGTTATTGAGCCTTACCGAAAAGATGTTAAATTTATTGTTAACGATATTTTATTAAACATTACTAATTTAAAAGGCTTATTTGTTGGTGTAAATAAACATGGAGGAAACACAAAAGATTCATTAAAGCTTATTGATGAATTGTTTGCTTCCGATAAAGCTGTATTTGTCTTTCCTGCTGGATTAGTGAGCCGAAAAACAAAGGGGGAAGTTGCTGATTTAGAATGGAAAAAAACGTTTATTTCTCGAGCAAAAAAACATAATAAGGCTATTATTCCTGTTTTTGTTGGAGGAAGTTTATCTAACTTTTTTTATCGGTTATCTAATCTAAGAATGAACCTAGGCATTAAAGCTAATTTAGAAATGCTATATTTAGCAGACGAATCATTTAAGCAAGAAAACAAGACGTTAGATATCATTTTTGGAAAGCCAATTCCTTCGTCTTTTTTTGATGGTTCAAAATCCGATAGAGAATGGGCAAAATGGATGGAAAATAAAGTACACGAAATGAAAAATGATTAACAATAACAAATGACTGAAATTATTCCAGCAGCTAACATTAAACTTATTGAGCAAGAACTCAATGAGAATACATTTGTTAGAAACACCAACAAAGCAAACAATGAAATTTACATTGTTAACTTTCATAATGCACCAAATACAGTTAATGAAATTGGTAGATTAAGAGAACTTACTTTTGCTGATGCTGGTGGAGGTACTGGTAAAGAAATTGATTTAGATGATTTTGATACTTCCGAAAATTGTTACGATCAACTAATTGTTTATGATAGAGACAATCAAATTATATCGAGTGGATACCGATTTATTTATGGAAAAAAAGTTTTAAATCGTGGCGAAATAGAATTGTCAACTAAACATTATTTTAATTTTTCTGATGAGTTTATAAAAGATTACTTACCCTACACCATTGAGTTAGGAAGATCTTGGGTTCACCCAGATTATCAAGCCGGAAAATCAAGGAAAGGATTATTTGCATTAGATAACCTATGGGATGGCTTAGGGGCAATTATGGTAAATTATCCAGACATGAAATACTTTTTTGGTAAAGTAACCATGTATACCTCATACAATGTAGATGCTCGAAATGCCTTACTTTATTTCATGAATTCTTATTTCCCTGATGTAGATAAAATAGTAACTCCTATTCATCCAATTGATATGGATGCTGATTTAAGTGAAATAAAAGAATTGTTATTGGATAAGAATTTTGACGATGGCTTAAAAGCATTAAATGGTTTTTTGAAAGAACATGGCGAGCGAATCCCTCCACTAATTAATACTTATATGAAATTGTCTCCAACAATGAAAACGTTTGGAACAGCAATTAATTCGGAGTTTGGCGGAGTTGAAGAAACGGGAATTTTAGTTACTACTGCTGATATTTATCCCGAAAAGACAGAAAGACATTTGGTTTTTTAATTAAAATTCAATCCCAAAATCCTGTTTTAGTTTAATAAGATCTTCTTTGAAATAGTCATTACAAAACTGCTTTTCTTCTAAAGTTAATTCTTGATATACCATTTCTTCTTTGTTGCTACTCTTAATTTTCTCAACAACATTTGAGCTCAGTATAATATTTCTTAAAAAAGAAATTTGAAGTGGTTTACTAATTAGTTTTCTCACAGGATGTTCTCTGTTTACTAAAAACTTATTTAATGCCTTATTCTTAACTCCCGCAGCCTTATTTTGAGCTGAAAGCTCTTTAATCTTATGATTATCTAATCCTAAAAAATTAAAATAAGCATTCATTAATTCTTGAGGATTATCTCTTAGCTCATTAGTCGTGCAAATAAAAAGTTGTTCTCTTTTAAAATAAGTTAACCAATTGGTTAAATGCAAATGATACAAGCTTCCATAAAAATTACAATGGTTATTTTGCTTGACAACATCACCTTTAGCTAATACCTCAGCCTCTAGGCTCTCACTATCAACTAAAGAAATTGATTTATCAATATAACCGTGATTCACAGAAAAATTATAATTAGAATGAGTCCTAGTCGAAGGATCTCTTAAAATAATTGTAATTTTTATATTAGGATTATATTCATTTATGCGCTTCGGAGCATCCTTATCCATTAACAAATAAGTATCTGAAGTAGTATTTAATGCTCCTTGTCTCTCCTTAAAAAAAGAATCTAAAAAATCTACACCTCTATTGTAATGGTCTTCTACTGAAAAGTAAGTTACTTCTTTAATGGATGAGAAATTAACCTTAGAATGTTGCTGTAAATAAGCCGCCAAACTGGTAGTTCCAGATCTTCCTGCTCCTATTATAATGTGATTGAGTTGCATAAAACTAAAATCCCCAACTTTTATTCAAAGATGGGGATTTTATATCAATTAGTTATAATGATTTTACTTCGCATAGTTTACAGCTCTCTTCTCTCTAATAACTGTAACCTTAACTTGCCCTGGGTAAGTCATTTCAGTTTGGATTTTTTCAGCCAAATTAAACGACATTGTATCTGCTTCAGCATCACTTACCTTTCCACTTTCTACAATAACTCTCAACTCTCTTCCCGCTTGAATTGCATAGGCTTGCTCTACTCCTGGATAAGTCATTCCAATAGCTTCTAAATCTTTAATTCTATTAATGTATTGCTCCATTACCTCACGCCTAGCACCTGGCCTTGCGCCAGAAATAGCATCACAAACTTGAACAATTGGAGATAATAGCGATTTCACTTCAATTTCATCGTGATGCGCTCCAATAGCATTGCAGACCTCCTCTTTTTCTCCATATTTCTCAGCCCACTGCATTCCT
>JAESUI010000128.1 GCA_016763135.1 Flavobacteriales bacterium | reverse complement strand
GAGCCAACGTAAATATTCTACATTAATCATTTCATCCGTTAAATAGCCTTGGTCAACAAAAACAGCATCCCATTGTCCACCTTGTGATTTATGGCAAGTTATTGCGTAAGCAAATTTAACTTGTAAAGCTTGGTAATAAGGGTTTTTACGAATAAGCTCATTTCGTTTTTTACGGTTAGACTCATCAGCATAATCTTCAGATATCGCATCATACAACTCTCTAAACTTATCAGAAGGTAATGATGGAGATTCGGTTAGCATACTATCCATTAGAATTTTCACTTCTAAATCTGGTTCGTTAGGGTAATCAATCATTCTTGCCGTAACATTAACAAAACGAAAACCATAAAGTTCTTCATAGCCTGTAATTCTAAGGATTTCTATAATATCCCCATTCGCAATAAATCCAGCTTTAGCATCATCAGTTAACCAAAAATAATTGTTCTTCACCACCATCATGTAATCACCTGTAGCAATTTCATCTTCCAACCATTTAATTCTTGCTCTAATCTGTAAATTAAAAAGGTTTGCTCTTTTATTGCTTCTGGTAATCAACATCACATTATCATCACCAAATTTCCCATAAGCATCAGTCAATTGATCTTCTAGTTCTAAGCCAGAAATTGTCTTAACATCTGCTTTATTTACAGAGTTAAACAAGGGTAAATCATTATTTATCAAAGCAATTTTATTTCTCAAATACGTTGCATTAATCAATATTTCAGAATCGGTTGCTTGCCGTACTACTTCGCTTAATTCATTAAACTCAATGTTTAGGTGGTAAGAAGTATACAAAAAATCTTCATCCAAAGCAGGACTAAGCTCCATCCCAACAGGTGGTAATTGCGCTGTATCTCCAATTAATATCAATTTACAATTAACCCCATCGTACACAAACTCCAACAAATCATCTAACAAGCTTTTACTTTCTCCCCATTGTTGTGAACTCAAACCTCCACCATCTCCAATCATAGAAGCTTCATCTACCAAAAAAATAGTATTTTGAAATTTATTTTGTTTTATCACAAATCGGGTAAAACCATCTCCCCCACTCTGTAATTGATAAATCATTTTATGAATAGTAAAAGCTGGCTTGTTTGCATAGTTAGATAAAACCTTTGCAGCTCGTCCTGTTGGGGCAAGCAATACCGAATCAAAATTAATAATTGGTAAGGTTTTCACGAGTGCTCCAACTAAAGAAGTTTTCCCGGTTCCGGCATAGCCTTTTAACACAAATAAATGCTTCTCAATCTTCAAAAAAACAAAATCTGTTAACTCTCCTATTACCGTTAACTGGTTCTTAGTTGGTTGATGACCAAAATTTTGGATTAATGATTTGTAAAAAGTGTTTTGCATTTTTATCTCCACCAAATTAACCTTTAATGAATAGATTACACCTTTTGTTAATTAATAAATAGTTGCACACTATTAATTTTAGCTTTTGCGTTATTAAAGGAGAAAAAAAATTGTAGATTTGTGTTCAATCAAAAATTAATACTATGTATCAAATTATTTTTACCGTTTTAGCGATTATATTAGGCTCGGTTGGTTTTTATTTTTTATCAAAATACGTGCTAATAAAACAATCACCAATGGTATTAAATATTTTAAAAGTTGTTTTTGTGGGGCTTATTGTATTAATAGCTTACATGAACTATAACAGTATTGAAAGTAAAATTTCTCTTACCGAAAATGTTAAAACAAGAAAAAAAGCAGTACAACAAAGATTAGAGCAAATAAGAGATGCTCAAGTTCAATACAAAAAAGTTAGAGGAGTATATGCTGCTAATTTTGAAAGCCTAATCGATTTCTTAGAAAATGATTCTATTCCTGTAATATTTATGGATGGCGAAGTGCCTGACAGTTTAATAGGTAGAGAAGCTGAAGCTTTAGCTTTAGGGATAATTACTAGAGATACTACTCAAACTCCAGTAAAAGAATTACTATTTATTGGAAATTTCAATTCAATTTTAGATTCACTAATATTCATTCCATTTTCAGGAGGAAAACAGTTTAATATTGATGCAGGTATGATCCATAAAAACAAAATGGATATCCCTGTTTTTATGGCTTCTGCTAAGTATACACTTATTTATTTAGGGCTACAAACTGATAATGAAGGCTATGATATGACAGATTCGTTAATGATAGGATCTATGGAAGAAGCTACCACTAATGGTAATTGGAACGACTAATTAGTTAATTAATATTTTAAACTAAAGGATATGATTTTTCATATCCTTTTTTTATAACTTAGCTTTCAATATGCCAACTCATAAACCACATATTAGCTCATTTGATAAGTCTTATGCTGAAAACAAAGCTAAGACCTACAAACTATATATAGAGCTTAGTAATAATGGTTTAAAACATACCGTATTTGACACAAACAATAATACCTTTATTGGCTTTGAGGAATATCGTTTTACTGATGTTTATAATGATTATTCAGTAGTAGAACCTATAAAAGACATTATTGCAACTAGCCCTCTTTACAAAAATGAATTTAACGCTATAAATGTTGCTTTTGTAAATAATCGACCTACACTAATACCTAACGCTATTTTTAAAGCTGATAAACTTGAAAGCTTTCACCAGTTTAATTTTTCTAAACAAGAAGAAGATCAATTTTTTTCTGATCAACTAATCAATCTTTCTGCGCATAACATTTATAGTATTCCAGATTTTATTACCGAGCTTTTTAGTTCATTGAAAGATGTAAGCTTTAAACACTTTTCTTCCTCATTAATTGAGGCTTCATTAATTAATGCAAAATCCAATAAAGCATTGTCATTAATTCATGTACATATTTTACCTTCTTCATTTCAAATCGTTGTTATTAAAAATCAAAAATTAGAATTATATAATTCATTTATATATCAAAGTAGTGAAGATTTTATCTACTACCTCTTTTTTGT
Organism: Flavobacteriales bacterium; assembly: GCA_016763135.1. GTDB lineage: Bacteria > Bacteroidota > Bacteroidia > Flavobacteriales_E > Vicingaceae. The sequence continues at coordinate 2,420 of JAESUI010000128.1, read as the reverse complement.
ATTAGACCAACTTAACATTAACAATGAAGAAGCTTCAATAACCTTAACTGGAGAAGTCGAAAAGAATTCAGTATCTATTCTATGTTACACAAATACATCAAAACATTAACCTTTGGAAATCGCCCAGAGAATTTAAAATTTAGCTATATTTTTGAAGAAACTCCTAAACATTTTCATCACTCCCTATTTAACCAGTTTCTATGCGAATAATTAGTGGCATCCATAAAGGAAGAAGGTTAATGGCTCCTAAAAACTTACCAGCAAGACCAACAACTGACTTTGCTAAAGAAGGACTATTCAATACAATTGGCAATGACGTTAACATTAATGATATAGATGTTCTAGATTTATTTGCAGGAATTGGAGGTATTACGTTTGAATTTGCTTCTAGAGGTGCTAAAAAAATTGTATGCATTGATGAAAATTACAATTGCATCAGTTTCATTAAAAAGACAGCAAGAGAGTTAGAATTCAATCAAATTAACGCCTTTAAAAATGATGTTTTTCGGTATTTAAAAAAGTACGATACTCAATTTGATATTATATTTGCTGACCCTCCTTATCAACTTAAAAACATTGATCAAGTACCCGAATTGGTATTTGAAAAAAACTTATTAAAAGAAAATGGAATACTAATTCTTGAACACGATAGAAATTGGGATTTTTCTGAACACAAAAACTTCGTGAAACATCGTAAGTATAGTAATGTGAATTTTAGCTTTTTTGAAAATACATGATTATGGATAAGCTATTAACCATACTCTATGTTTCCGACCAAGAAAAAAGTACAGATTTTTATCAAGAAGTATTGCAACTAGAGCCTACATTAAATGTTCCTGGAATGACTGAATTTACACTCTTTAAGAATTGTAAGTTAGGTTTAATGCCTGAAGATGGAATAGCAAAAATTATTACACCTGCTACTGCTCATCCAAAAACTGGTTCACAAATTCCTAGATGTGAAATTTATTTAAGCGTAAATAATCCACAACTATTTATTGATAGAGCAATCAAATTAGGTGCTAAAAATGTTAGCACATTGCAAAATAGAGATTGGGGAGAAAAAGTTGGTTACACAACCGATTTAGATGGACATATTTTAGCTTTTGCAGAAAAAGAATAACCTTAAATGAATACTTCTATTTCTTATAAAAACATTTGGAAAATTGCTTTCCCTATTATTATTAGTGGTGTTGCACAAAACGTAGTAAACGTTACCGACACTATGTTTCTGGGGCAATTAAGTAATGTTGCTTTGGGTGCTGGTGGTAATGCTGGTATTTTCTATTTTGTATTGGTAATTTCTGGAATGGGGTTTACCACAGGCGCACAAATAATTATTGGAAGACGAAATGGAGAAAAAAACTATTCTCAAATAGGAAAAGTATTTGATCATTGTCTATACTTTATTATTCCTTTAGGGTTCATCCTTTTCTTTTTCATGAAGTTTATATCTCCTCATTTATTAGCCGCAATTACCCTTTCCCCACAAATACTCGAAGCATCAATAGAATACTTAGATTATAGAGCATTTGGCATCTTATTTTCGTTTATCAATTTCTCGTTTATTGCCTTTTATGTAGGAACTACCAAAACCAAAATTTTAATACCAATTACATTTTTAATGATGTTAACTAATGTGTTTTTAGATTATTCCTTAATCTTTGGGAATTTTGGCTTCCCAGAAATGGGAATAAAAGGTGCTGCTATTGCCTCAGTAATATCAGAAGCTACTGCTTTATTGTTTTTCATTATTTATACCTACAAAAAAATTGACATCGAAAAATTCAACCTATTTGGATTTAGGAATTTTGATAAAGCCATCTTTAATAGAATTCTAAAAGTTGGGAGTCCTATTATGCTCCAAAACTTCTTATCATTAAGTTCTTGGTTTATCTTCTTTATGATCATCGAAAAATTGGGAGAAACAGAATTGGCAGTATCTCACATTATTAGAAGCATCTATATGGTTTTAATGATTCCTTTATTTGGTTTTAGTTCGGCAACCAACACGCTGGTTAGTAATTTAATTGGGCAAGGAAACAGTGAGAAAGTATTACCACTCATTAAAAAGATTGTTATTTTAAGTCTGCTAAGCACCACATTTGTATTATTATTTAACTTGTTTTTACCAACCGAAATGATAGGTTTCTACACTAAAGATATTACCATAATAAATGCTGCTATCCCTACCTTAAATGTTGTAAGTGGCACCATGTTCTTTTTTGCTATAGCATTTATTCTTTTTAATGGAGTAAGCGGAACAGGTAATACTAAAACATCTTTATTAATTGAAGTGATAACTATATCAATATATTTAGTTGCTACATATTACATTGCAATTGAGTTAAAGGCATCTTTACCAATAGTATGGTGTTCTGAATTTATTTATTTTGGTTTACTCGGGTTATTATCTTTTG
>JAESUI010000127.1 GCA_016763135.1 Flavobacteriales bacterium | reverse complement strand
GTAAAGGAAAAAACAGAATGAAAACACATGGGGAAATTTCCTTTATGATTAAAAGTATGTTTAGAATTGCCAAACAAAAACACCTAAAAGGTAAAGAATTACCCGAATATGATTTATCTATTTTTTGTAGACCAAATGAACAGATGAAGTTGTTTTAAATATTATCTTCGTTTGTATAAATACTATATGAAGCTCTCTAAAATAAAAATACAACTTCACAAACAATGTTATAAACTAGCTGAAGAGCAAATTACTCGCATAAAAACTGCTTTACAAGAAGTGCAAGATGCTGCAAACAATGAAACCAAAAGTAGTGCAGGAGATAAACACGAGACTGGAAGAGCTATGGCTCAATTAGAAACAGAAAAGCTAAGTACTCAACTTTCTGAAGCATTAAAATTAGAGCAAGTGCTCCAACAAATAAATCCAGAGTTAGAACATAAAATAGTGGGGTTAGGTAGTTTAGTTATTACCAATAACGGAAGCTTTTATATTTCAGTTAGTCTTGGAAAGGTTGAAATTAATGATGAAATTTATTTTGCCATTTCTGCGGTATCTCCTATTGGGAAATTACTACTTACAAAAAAAGAGAAGGAATCCTTCTCTTTTAATGGTAAGTCTTATGTGATTTTGAGTGTTGTTTAAAGAGATTCCAGATCAAGTCTGGAATGACGAAGATTATGCTACTGCATTTTCATCCATATTATGATATACGCTTTGTGTATCATCATCTTCTTCTATCATCTCTAACAATTTATCAACATCTTCTTTTTGTTCTTCTGATAATGCCATTAAATTCTGAGGAATTCGCTCAAATCCTGAAGAAAGAATCTCTTTATTATTATCCTCAAAATATTTTTGTATAGAACCAAAGCTTTCAAAAGGAGCATAAATAATTATCCCATCATCATCAACAAACACTTCTTCAGCTCCGTAATCGATTAACTCTAATTCAAGCTCTTCTGGATCTGTACCATCATTTGTTATTCTAAAGTTGCAAGTACGATCAAACATAAAAACAACAGAGCCTGCAGTTCCTAATTCTCCTTTACGTTTACTAAAACAATGCCTGATATTTGCAACTGTTCTGTTATTATTATCTGTAGCAGTCTCTACTAAAACAGCAATTCCATGAGGGCCACGACCTTCAAATATTACTTCCTTATAATTACTGGTATCTTTATCCTTAGCTTTTTTTATAGCACGCTCAACATTCTCTTTAGGCATGTTAGCAGCCTTAGCATTTTGCATTACAGCACGTAATCGGGCATTACTTTCTGGCTCAGGACCACCATCCTTTATTGCCATTACAATATCTTTTCCTATTCTTGAAAACGTTTTGGCCATTTTGCCCCAACGCTTCATTTTTCTTGCTTTCCTAAATTCAAATGCTCTTCCCATTTTTATTTCTCAATTTTAAGTGAGTGCCCCATTTTATCTCTTTTAGTTTCCAAGTACAGTTTGTTATGCTCGTTTGATTCTATTTCGATAGAAATATTTTCTACTATTTCTAAACCATAACCAATTAATCCAGTTCGTTTTTTCGGATTATTACTCATTAACTTAATTTTTGATATTCCTAAATCTCTTAAAATTTGAGCACCAACGCCATAATCTCGTTGGTCAGCCTGAAATCCTAATTCTATATTTGCCTCAACTGTATCTCTACCTTCTTCTTGCAATTTATATGCTTTCAATTTGTTTAATAAACCAATTCCTCTACCTTCTTGATTCATATATACAATTACTCCTTGTCCAGCTTTCTCAATCATTTCCATAGATTTTTGCAATTGTGGGCCACAATCACATCTACAAGAACCAAAAATATCACCCGTCATACATGATGAATGCATTCTAACCAAAATAGGTTCATCCTCAGTCCATTCACCCTTAGTTAGCGCTAAATGATCCATCTTATTGGTTGTTTGCTGATAAGCTACTAAATTAAAATCGCCATATTCTGTAGGTAATTTCACCTTTACTTCACGACTAATAAGCGATTCATTTTTTAAACGATATTCAATTAAATCTTTAATTGAAATAATTTTCAACTCATGTTTTTTTGCAATTTTCAACAATTCAGGCAACCTTGCCATTGTTCCATCTTCATTCAAAATTTCAACTAAAACTCCTGCTGGTTCAAACCCTGCTAAACGAGCTACATCTATTACAGCTTCAGTGTGCCCTGCTCTTCTCAATACCCCACCTTTACGTGCCTTTAACGGAAAAATATGACCTGGTCTTCCTAAATCTTCAGGTTTAGTGTCCTTATTAATTAGTGCCTGAACTGTTTTTGCTCTATCACTAGTAGAAATACCAGTTGTACATCCATTTCCAATTAAATCAACTGATACTGTAAAAGGAGTTTCATGGAGAACAGTATTCCTCCCAACCATCAAATCCAAACCTAACTCTTCACATCTATCTTCTATCAAAGGAGCACAAATTAACCCCCTACCATGCGTTGCCATAAAGTTAATGGTATCAGCTGTTACATTCCTTGCTGCTGCGACAAAATCGCCTTCATTCTCCCTATCTTCATCATCAACAACAATAATTACTTTCCCTGCCTTGATATCTTCAATCGCTTCTTCTATTTTATTTAACTTTGTCTCCATTAATAAGTATTTTAACACAAAGTTAATTAAAGCGTTTGAATTGATGGCAAGAGTTATAGCAATAGATTATGGTAGCAAAAGAGTAGGAATTGCCGTTACAGATGAACTGCAAATTATTGCTAGTGGACTAACCACGGTTCATTCTTCAGAAATAATTGCTTTTTTAGAAGATTACTTTAGCAAAAATGAAGTAGAATGTATTGTTGTTGGTGAAGCTAAAGACTTACAAAATAACCCTGCTGAATCAGCTAAAATAATAGAACCTTTTGTAAAACATTTAAGTAGAAAATTTAAAGACAAAAGAATTGCAAGAATAGATGAACGATTTACTTCTAAAATGGCATTTCAAACAATGATAGATAGTGGTTTAAAAAAGAAGGCCAGACAGAACAAAGCTTTGGTAGATGAAATTAGTGCAACCATTATTTTACAGAGTTATATGGAACAAAAGCGCAATTTATAAATTTGACTTTCTCCTAAAAAAATGATAACCTCGTTTAACAACAGTTTTATATCACATTAAAACGTGACTGACAAGTACGTTAAACGAAAAATTTACAAAGACTTATTAAACAAGTTCTCCTTATTGGCTAATTTGTGAATGTGTTTGAGGTTTAAATGGTCTTCCAACATCATTAAATGCTCTATTCTGTGGCAGTCAGTACCTACTGCATCTACTAAATCAGCATCCACCATTTTTTCAGCTACTTTTCTGGTTTGTGGAGAATAATGATTGGTCAATGAAAGCAAATTCATTTGTAATAATACTCCTCGAGATTTTAGTTCATCATATCTCTCAAAATCATCATACCAATAAGTATAACGCTCTGGATGAGCTAAAATAGGTTTGTAACCTGCCATCTGGAAATTAAAAATAATTTCTTGTAGGTTTCTTGGCTCCTGCATAAAAGGTAACTCAAACAGCACATGGTTATCACCGAAAGTCAAGATTTCCTTTTTTCCAATTAATTCATCTAAACCATCATCCAAGTTGTATTCTGCTGCTGCAGAAATATCAATATTAATGTTCTGTTTTTGAAGCTCTTCTCTTAAATCATCTAACCCTTTAAGAATTTTATCGGGCGTATTTTGGTAATAATCACACATTATATGTGGAGTAGTAACAATCTTTTTATAGCCTAATTCAATAAATCGTTTTACCAGTGTTACAGAAGTCTCCATATCAGGTGAGCCATCATCAATTCCTGGAATTAAATGAGAATGAATATCAGAACCGAAAACCGAAAGATTTATAGGTTCTAATTTAGGTTCTGATTTGAATATTTTGCTAAATAGACTCAAAGTTTGTTTATTTATTTCCGGAGAAGGAAAAATCCACCCCTACCCCCTCAAGGAGGAGAACTAATTTACGAATTCTTTTTGGAACCAATCAATAGTAATTGAAAGACCTTCATCAAGTTTTACTTGAGGATTGTAATTAATTAGCTCTTTTGCTAAAGAAATATCAGCCAAAGAATCTTTTACATCACCAGGTCTTTCATCTCTATAAATAGGTTTTACATCATTTCCTACAGCTTTTCTAATTGACTCAAACAATTCATTTACAGTAACTCTATCTCCACAAGCAATGTTAATAATTTTACCTTTTACTTCTTTTTCAGAAAATAGCGCTTTAATGTTGGCTTGCACCGCATTTTCTACAAAAGTAAAATCTCTACTCTGTTCTCCATCTCCATTAATAAATGGTGATTCTTTTTTTAAAACTGCATCCATAAATAATGGAATTGCTGCTGCATAAGGTCCTGAAGGGTTTTGTTTTGGTCCAAAAATATTGAAATACCTCAATCCGATAACATCTAAACCATATACATCTGCAAAAACCTGAGCATATAATTCTTTGGTTCTTTTGCTTACCGCATAAGGTGAAAGAGAATTTCCTATTTTACTTTCTACTTTCGGCAACTCTTTGCTATCTCCAAAAACTGAAGAAGAACTTGCAAATACTACTCGCTTTACATTACTATCTTTTGCTGCAGTCAACACATTTAAAAACCCTGTTGCATTAGCATGATGTGTTGCTAATGGGTTTTCAATAGAGCGTGGTACTGATCCCAAAGCTGCTTGATGTGATATATAATCTACTTGAGAAATAATATCTTGACAAGTCTTAAATTCAGTAATATCTCCTTCTATAAATTCAAAATTAGGTTGCCCTATAAATTGTAATATGTTAGTCATATATCCATTCGAAAGATTATCTAACACAATCACTTTCCCTGCATTGTATTTCATTAAATATTCAACAATGTTAGAACCTATAAAACCAGCTCCACCAGTAATTAAAAAAGTACTGTTTGATATGTCTTGTGTGTGAAAAGGAGTCTCGTACATCTATCTCTCTGCGTATTGTTTTTTGTAATAATTTTGATAATCTCCTGAAGTGATATTATTTAACCATTCCTCATTATCTAAATACCAGTCAATGGTATTTCTTATTCCTTCTTCAAACTGTAAAGATGGAACCCAACCTAATTCTTCTTTTAATTTTGTAGCATCAATTGCATAACGCATATCATGTCCTGCTCTATCTTTAACGTAAGTAATTAATTTTTCAGATTCTCCTTCTGGTCTTCCCAATTTCTCATCCATTACCTTACACATTACTTTTATCAGATCAATATTTTTCCATTCATTATGACCTCCAATATTATAAGTTTCACCATTTCTTCCTTTATGAAAAATAACATCAATAGCTCTTGCATGATCATTCACCCATAACCAATCTCTAATGTTTTCTCCTTTACCATAAACTGGCAATGGCTTATTATTTTGGATATTATTTATAAATAAAGGAATCAATTTCTCAGGAAACTGATGAGAACCATAATTATTTGAACAGTTAGAAATAACTATTGGCATTCCGTAAGTATGGTGATACGCTCTAACTATATGATCTGAACTTGCTTTTGAAGCTGAATAAGGGCTTCTTGGATCATAGGAAGTTGTTTCTAAAAACATACCTTCATCTCCTAACGAACCATAAACTTCATCTGTTGAAACGTGATAAAATAACTTGTCGTTAAAATTATCTTTCCAACTATCTTTTGCTGCATTTAATAAGTTTGTTGTCCCAACAATATTGGTCATAATAAATTCCATAGGACCTTCAATAGACCTATCTACATGCGATTCTGCTGCTAAATGAATTACTGCATCAAAATAATAATCTGAGAATAATTGATTGATAAAATCAGTATCAACAATATCTCCTTTTACAAATTCATAATTGGATTTACCTTCAACGTCTGTAAGATTAGCGAGATTACCTGCATAAGTCAACTTATCCAAATTTACAATTTTGTAATTAGGGTATTTATTGACAAATAACCTTATCAAATGAGAGCCAATAAAACCTGCTCCGCCAGTTATTAGGATTGTTTTATCCATTATAAACTCCAATAAGTTAAGTTGTTAATCTTCCCTCTATAAATTCCTTTAATATCAACTATCACAGGGTTTTCTGAAGTTATTGATTTGAAATATTCTTCATCAAAATTGCTATAATCTTTGTGGTTAACAGCAACTACAACAGCATCATAATCACTAGCCATATCAGGCACCAACCCAAAACCATATTCTTCTTTTAAAGCATCTGAATCTGCATGAGGGTCTACAACTTCTACCGTTGCTCCAAAAGATACCAATTCATTAATTACATCAACAACTTTAGAATTTCTAATATCACTCACATCTTCTTTAAAAGTTGCACCCATAACTAACACTTTAGACTCACTAATGTGTTTCCCATTGGCAATAATCTTTTTTACGGTTTGTTTTGCTACATATCCTCCCATGGAGTCATTAACAAAACGGCCAGCATTTATAATTTGAGCGTGATAACCTAATTCTTTTGCTTTATAAGTTAAGTAATAAGGATCAACACCTATGCAATGCCCACCAACTAAACCTGGAAAAAATTTTAAGAAATTCCATTTGGTTCCAGCAGCTTCAAGTACATCATAAGTATTAATATTCATTTTATTAAAAATGATTGACAACTCATTTACCAAAGCGATGTTCAAATCACGCTGTGTATTCTCAATAATTTTTGCAGCTTCAGCTACTTTAATTGTTGTCGCTCTATGCACTCCTGCTTGAACAACTTCTTCGTAAACTTTAGCAATTTCTTCTAAAGATTCATCACAACAACCCGAAACCACTTTAATAACATTAGTTAATGTATGCTCCGTATCTCCTGGGTTAATACGTTCTGGAGAATAACCAATCATAAAATCCTCTTTCCACTTTAATCCAGAAACTTCTTCTAACACAGGTATACAATCATCTTCAGTACAACCTGGGTAAACTGTAGATTCATAAACTACGTAATCTCCTTTTTTAAGTACTTTACCTACTGTTGTTGAAGCTCCCATTAAAGGTGTTAAATCTGGTAATTTATGTGAGTTAATAGGGGTAGGAACTGCTACTACATAAAACGTTGCAGCTTTCAAATCTTCTAAGTTTGCTGTAAATTCAATATCACAACCATCAAAAGCTGAAGCATCTAATTCCTCACTTGGGTCTATATTATTTTTCATCATATCAACTCTTTTTTCGTTGATATCGAATCCTATTACTGACATTGTCTTCCCAAATTCTAAGGCTATTGGCAACCCCACATAACCTAATCCGATTACTGCAATCTTTGTTTCTTTATTTTTTAATCTATCGTAAATTCCCATTTTAAACTTCTTTTATGGCTTGTTTTGTATTTATCTTTAACAAACTACTATCTCTTAAACTATATATTCTTTCAATGATATCAACGACCTTCAATCCTTCTAGAGCATTAGTTGTAGCCGTTGTTCTTCCTTTTAAGGTATCTATTACATTTTCTATAATATAATGATGATTAGCTGCCGAACCTTTATATGCTCCATAATCATTTGGTGGATTTGCCTCTTGTAATTCGGGCATTTCATATCCATCAATATTACAAACCTCGACTTCATTCATGTACTGACCACCAATTTTAACACTCCCTTTCTCTCCAATTATAGTGATGCTACTTTCTAAATTTTGAGTAGCTACAGCTGTTGAATAATTCAAACTTCCCATTCCTCCATCTACAAAATCAAAAGAAACAAATCCTGAATCTTCAAAAT
>JAESUI010000126.1 GCA_016763135.1 Flavobacteriales bacterium | reverse complement strand
AATTCAGGAGCAATTGCTTCCTCTGGAGGTAAAGGTATATTGAATGTTTTGTTTTCATCTATATGCTCATAAGTTAAGCGAGTTACCTTTGTTAAGGTTGGATCCTGCTCATCTAATGCAAAAGGTCTTAGTTCTTTTAAGCCGTTAGAAATAGCATCAATCTTTTTAATACCATCTTTTGCAAGTGTCTTTTGCAGTTTCTCAATTAATTTGTTTCCTTCTGTACTTTCCATTTGGTAATCATTTAATTAGTTTGCGAATTTATCATTCTTTATTTATTTTTCCATACGCTTAGCTAATTATTATTAAAATAAAATGAAGCATTATATTCTACCTATACTCATATTACTCCTGTTTTCTTGTTCAGAAAATGAAGATGCAACCAAAACAACTAAAATTAAACTAGCGCTAAAAAAAGAAAAAACCTCTAATAAAGTTACTGGAACATCTCTTGTTATACTCGGAACCATACAAGATGCTGGCTCTCCACAAATAGGATGTATTAAGAATTGTTGTAAAGATTTATTCTTAAACCCAGACAACAATAGAAAGGTAGTGAGTTTAGGATTAATTGATACTGAAAACCAAAAGAAATATATTTTTGAAGCTACCCCAGATTTTATTACTCAAACAAAATTTCTAAAGAACTACTGTGATTTTAAAACAGCTGAAACCCCAGATGGAATATTCTTAACCCATGCCCATATTGGTCATTATACTGGCCTTATGCATCTCGGTAAGGAAGCTATGAACGCCGATAGTGTTCTTGTTTATGTTATGCCAAAAATGAAAACCTTCCTAGAGCAAAATGGACCATGGAGTCAACTTGTTACGAATGAAAACATCTTACTCAAAGGAATAAATAATGCCTTTCAAATAAAATTAACACCTACCCTAACGATTTTACCCTTTATTGTTCCTCATCGTGATGAATATTCTGAAACTGTAGGATACAAAATAGTTGGACCTAATAAAAGTGCTTTATTTATACCAGACATTGATAAGTGGAACAAATGGAATAAGAAAATTATTGAAGAAATATCAAATGTAGATTATGCATTTATTGATGCTACATTTTTTGATGCAAAAGAATTGAATAACAGAAACATGGCTGACATACCACATCCTTTCATTATTGAAAGCATGAATTTGTTTAATGATATACCTAAATCAGATAAGAATAAAATCTACTTTATTCATTTTAACCACACTAACCCAGTAATAGATATTAATAGTGAACAAGCAAAAAAGGTAATTGAAAACGGTTATAACATTGCTCAGATAAATGATATCTTTAAACTTTAAATAAGCCATATAAAACATGTCAAAAAACATAATCATATTTTCTGATGGCACTGGTCAGAAGGGTGGGAAAGGGAACAGCACCAATGTTTATAAGCTTTTTAATATTATTGAAGATAGAACTAATAATCAAATAGCTTATTATGACCCTGGAGTTGGTACTGATTGGAGAAAAGTTACTGGCTCTCTTTCAGGTGGAGGGTTATCAAAAAACATAATAGAATGTTATACATTTTTATTTGAAAATTTTGAAGCTGGAGATCAAATTTATTTGTTTGGATTTAGTAGAGGCGCTGCAACTGTAAGAAGTCTTTCTGCTTTTGTTCATTACTTTGGTATTTTACCTAAATCTCGTCCAGATTTAATTAAGAAAGCATTTAAAATTTACAAAAGAAGTAGTGCAAAAAATGTAGAAGCCAACGCTGAAGCTTTTGTAAAAAAGCACCATACCATGTGGACTAAAATTAAATTTATTGGTGTTTGGGATACTGTATCCGCTTTAGGTTTCCCAATTAAATGGGTAGCCGTTCTTCTCGACAATTTCTTTTCTCATAAATTTCATAATCTCGACTTAAGTAAATCCATCGAATTTGCAAGACACGCTCTAGCTATAGATGATAGACGAAAAACATTTCACCCACAAATATGGACTCCTACAAAAGAACAAGTTGAAAAAGGAATAGTCAAACAAGTATGGTTTGCAGGCGTACATACAGATATTGGTGGAGGTTACGAAAATCCAGAACTTTCAAACATTACCTTAAAATGGCTTCCAAAAGAAGCAACAAGCAAAGGATTAATTCTTTACGGAAAATCTGAGGCCTACCAAACTATATTTACAAGTAAAATAGATGAGAATGGATACATGGAAACCGAGCAGAAAGGTTGGATTGGATGGGTTTATAGGGATAAAGTAAGGGAATGGAATAATAGAGAAAAAATATGCGTACACGCAAGCGTGCTCAAAAGAACTAAGAATGAAAAAAACACAGAGAGTCCACCCTATTCTCCATGGGTTTTAAAACATAAACACACAATAGAAGAATAATTATGAAAACAATTTTAACACTTTTAGTTACAATACTTATAACAAGTAATAGCTATGCTCAAAAAGAAAAATCCATACTTGATGGGCAGAGTTTTAAGATAGATATTGTAGAGAAAAACAAAATTGGTAAAGATGATGAAATGACTGATGTTATCTACTTTAGAGCTGGTAAGGTGTACACCAAATTTAGCAGAAATAATGGCTACCCTGATGCAGAATACTCTACAACAAGTAAGGATGGGATGATGACTTTAATTATTAATTTTAAAGGTGAGTGTAAAGGAAAAAAATACATAATGAACTGGGAAGGCATTATAAATGGTGACGATATAGAAGGATCTGCAATCGTTATGAAAAAGGGCACAATTAGAACAATCTATAAGTTTAAAGGAACGTTAAAATAACACTTGGCCATTTTTCGTTTACGTAATTTTGATTACCTTGCAATTATGAAAAAATTAATTCTTTTAGTAGCAATAATACCTTTATTATTTTCTTGCTCAAAAAAATGGCATGGATGTACAGATGATGTTGCAACCAATTTTAACATTAATGCAGAAAAACAAGACGATAGTTGTGTCTACACTCGATTAACATTTTATGCTGATTCGAGCCAATACCCATCATCACCTGTAGATCACATAGACATCCAAATAGGAGGAACAAGCCTAGGTACATTCGCTACCGTATATTCAATAGGAGGACTTATTAATTGTGGTGCAAATGGTACTACAAGCTATATTTTTGAAGATGCTGGTGGAATTAATTGGAATGCAAGGGTTTTTCTTATAAATGGAACAGTTTTAACAAAAACTGGATCGATTGCACCAGACCCTAATCAAACTTGTATTTTAATAAGTACTTTATAAAAAGCATTATGAAAAAGTTATCCCTAATTATAATAGCACTTCCATTACTTTTTTCATGTTCTAAAAACGAAGGATGTAACGACCCAAAGGCATTTAATTATTCTACTGAAGTTGATTATGATGATGGTAGTTGCACTTATTCTAAATTGGTTTTTTATGCTGATTCTACTCAATACCCAGGAACACCTATCGATCATATAGAAATTTTAATAAATGGAAATAGTATAGGAGCTTTTGTAGGAGCTTCTTATGGAGTTTTGAATTGCACTGCTTCTGGAGCTAAAACATCTTCTTACGACTTATCCAGTTCTATTCAAGTTGAATGGACTGCGGCTGTTCACCTTACTAATGGTAGTGACTTCAATAATACTGGGACTATTTCTTCTGACTTAACACAACAATGCATGTTAATTAATGTGTTACAATAATGATATGAAAAAAACATTTATTATTCTACTCATTCTACCCTTTCTATTTTCATGTTCAATGGATGAAGGAGGCGTTACTGTTTCTAACAACATGGAGAAATATGCAATAGAGTATATAGAAGCAAACCAACTGTTAGAAGAAGGAGAGAAAATAATAGCCTATTACGATTATACCATTTCATTAGACGGAACAGAATCTGTAATGCTTACAGACAATAGATTACTTTATCATAATGCAGAAACATATGATAGTTCTGTATTGCTCGAAAATATTACAACTATAGATCACAGAGAAGAAGGTCTTATTGGTCATATAATAGAGGTATATGACACTGAAGGAAATATTTTTATGATAGAAATTGCTCCATTAAATGGGGGAGAAACTTTTTTAAAATTACTGAAATCTCGAGTTTCAGGATTGGAAGATCAAATTCTTTAAACCCGATAAGTATCTGGTTTCCAGTTTTTAATTGATTTTTTAATGGCTGCTTCAGAAAGGTTTTCTTTTTCAGCTTTTTCGCAAAGTGCTATAAATTCCTCATCAGCAGCAAAACGCAACCCAATAACTTGTCTAACACTTAATGCATTACTCATTGATTTTCCTGTAAGAATAAAATACCTCAAACGCTCTTCTGCTCTAATTGCTCTATCTTGTGCTTTTAATGCAAAAGCCCTTAAATAAAACCACATAAACAACATTACCACCGAAATTAACACTAATAAGGATGCTGAATAAAAGTTCTCATCTGCTGAATTAATTAAGTTCATTATTGATCCAATTATTAAAGCAAGTATCGCAAAAGCTGAAAAACCGTGATGTCCTAATATTAATCTTCTGTGAGTTTTAAAAGTTTGTTGAGCCATTATTCAATCTTTTTAGTTTGTAAGTGGTAAATGTACCAAAAACAAATAGTTCGTGTTAATACATGATTCTTTTAACTAGTTTTACTACTTAAATGAATCTATTAAAAGGCAAGCAATACCTCCAACACAACCTTCAGCAACATTATGAAGAAATAAAGGCCTTTAAAAAGAAAAAAGACTTTATTAATTCTCCTTTTTATACCCAGCATAAAGACCAGATTGATAAAGTAATTAATGGTTTGGAATGGGATAATACCATTGCTAACGAACTACCAAAAGATGAGCTGCGTATCGTTTCTTGGAACATAGAAAGAGGCAAGAAATTAGATGCTATAATTTCTTATTTCAAAGAAAACCCAGCGCTATCTAAAGCTGATGTTATCCTAGCTATTGAATGTGACAATGGTATGGGACGAACTAACAATAGAAATGTTGCCAAAGAATTAGCTGAGGCTTTAGGTATGAATTATTGCTTTGTTCCCTCCTATTTGGTTTTAGGTAAAGGTGCTATGGGAGAAACAGACCATACTACTCAAAACACTACTGCATTGCACGGAACAGCAATACTTTCTAAATACCCAATTAAAACAGCTAAAAGTGTTTCTGTTCCACCTGTAAAAGAAGTTTTTCATAGTTCAGAAAAAAGACTAGGATGCAAAAAAGGAATTGTTGTACAATTACAAGTTGGAGATAAATCTCTAGCTATTGGTGCAATTCATATTGACATGAGTTCTAATGCAAAGGATAGAGCTATCCAATTAAATGCCATTTTAACTGCATTAACAAAAGCTAACATCCAATTAATAGGAGGTGATTTTAATTGCCACACTTTTAACGTACGTAAAAAAGGAGAATTATTATTTCAACTTATAAACAAATTCTTTACTGTTGGTTTTAGAGGTGCTATTGAACATTACATGACTCCAGAACTAAAATTTGATAAACCCATTTTTGATGCACTTTTAAAACAAAATTTTGATTTTGAAACTTACAACGACCGTAAAAAGGGCACCCTTTATTTTGATATTAATGATTTACTTCATAATGATAAAGCTAAAAAGTTTGTGCCTGGTTTTTTATTAACTATTTTAGAAAGAAAACTCCGGCCATGGAATGGTTGTGTACCACTAAAAATAGATTGGTTAGCTGGTAAGGGAGGACAAGTGAGTAAGGCTCAAACTGTAGAAAAACCAACTATAAACGGAGAACTACTCTCTGACCACAATCCTATTTATATAGATCTTAAGATTTAACCCCAATTACGTCCATTCGACTAGCTCAGGGTGAACTTTGCATTATACTCTAACGCCTACTTTGAGTAGATCCTCAATCAAGTTAAGGATAGTATTATCTGGTATCTGTTATTTGATTGCATCAAATTCTCACACCGATAATACATACATCATCAATTTGTTCTAGATTTCCTCTCCAAGTTTCAAAAGACTCATCTATAATTGTTTTTTGCTCTTCCATCTTTTTATCTTGTATAGAGAGTAACAATTCTCTAAAAGCTCTGGCTTTAAACTTCTTGCCTTTTTCTCCTCCAAACTGATCAACATATCCATCAGAAAAAATGTAGATAGCATCTCCTTTTTGTAATTCAAAAGTATGGGTAGTGTATGGTTCTGGGTTATCAAACTGACCGATAGGTTGTTTGTTCGCTTTCGTTTCTAATATCTCTCCATTACGAACTATCCATAATGGATTATGTGCTCCTGCATATTTCAAGGTGTTCCCTTCTAAAGAACAGATTGCTATATCCATTCCATCTTTTACTTCTTCATCAGATTTTTCAAACTCTTCAATTACAATCTCTCTGGTTTTATCTAAAATTTTACCTGGATCGGTTAAACCATGTTCTCTTACACTTCTATTTAAGGCATTATTACAAACAACAGAAACCATTGCTCCTGGCACACCATGACCGGTACAATCTGCTGCTGCAAAAAGAACTTTAGTTTCTTTATTATTGCTTATCGGTGCTACCGACTCTAGCCAATAGAAGTCACCTGCTACAATGTCTTTTGGTTTATAGAGGATAAAAGATTCTTGCAAATATTCTTTTACAACTTTAGCTGGAGGAAGAATGGCGTTTTGTATTCGCTTGGCATACGTAATGGAATCCATTATCTCTTGGTTCTTTTCTGCTAGCTGAGAATGTGCTAATTCTACCACTTCTTTTTGTTGTTCTACTTCTCGCTTTTGTTCCTCTATCACTCGCTTCTGTTTTTTAGTAACGCGTAAACGATTAAATACAAAAATTAAAAATAGTATTACAAGACCTAAGCCTCCTGCTGTTGCTCCAGTTAAAATTTGTTGCTTTTCTTTTTCTTCTTGCTCTATAGCCAACAGCTTATCATGCGCTGCATCATCTAATACTTTTTGTTTTTCGTATTCGTATTTGGCCTGTTGCTGAGCAGTAGCTTTTTGGGTGGATTCATTATTAAGACTGTCTCTCATCAGCATAGATTCTTTGTACAGCTCTAAAGCTTTCATTCCATTATTTTCTATAACATATATTTTACTTAATCCATAAGATGCATCTCTTATCATTTTTGGAGAACCTATTTTCTTAGCCAAACTGTAGCTTTTAATAGCATGCTTTTTTGCTTTTTTATAAATTGCTTTATCATTTGTTTCTTCATAGTCTCTCAATAATAAAGTTGCCATACCACTATGAACAAGACTCATTCCAAATTCATCATCTAATTCAGAATATTTTTCTAAGCTAAGTCCAAATAAATCAATAGCTAAAAGTTGCTTGTTTTGTCTATAATAAGCATAACCAATATTATTTAAACTCAAAGCTTCCCCTCTTACATCTCCTATCTTTTTTTGAATTTCTAATCCTTTTTTAAAGTATTTAATAGTATTTGTTAGGTCTTTTTGTTTTCTATGTGCCGCTCCTAAATTATTATAGGCAGTAGCTAAACCTCTTAAAGCACCTATTTCTTCTAATATTACAACCGCCTGCTCTAAATACTTAATATTAGTAACATTATTATTTTGGGTTAAATGAATGGCTCCTAAACTCACAAGTACCTCTCCAATTCCTTTTTGATAGTTTTCTTTTTTAAAATTACTGAGGCTCTCTTCATAATAATGCAATGCCTTTTCATAAGCACCATCCTTTTGGTAGATATAAGCCAAATTCTGAAGCGCTCTACCTACATTCTCGTAATTTTTGTTTTCTCCTTCCTTAATCACACATTTTTTATAAAGCGGAATCGCTTTCTCTTTTTTACCAACCATCATATAGAAGTAGCCTAAGCCCATCAATGATTCTATAATTTCATCTGAAGGAGCATATTCATCTCTAGCCATTACTGCTACACTATGATATTTTTCAGCTTTATCATAATCACCTTTATTTGTATAAATATTGGCGATATTAGATATTGCTCCAGAAAAATAGTTGATGTACTTTATTTTTTGATAAAGTGGTAAGGGTTGCTTTAAGTTTTTAGCAATAATATCAAATTGTAAAAACTGATATTCCTCCCATTGGTGACTCATTAAATTTTCACAAATACCCTCTAAGGCAATTACTCTATCTGTATCGTTAGTTGAATTATGATATAATGCCAAACAGCTATCTAATAATTGAACATCATTAACCACTAAATCTTCCAACACTAATCCATCTACTAAGTAATACTCTTTATCGGTAAACTCTTGTGCAAGTCCATTAAAAAAACTGAGAAGTAATAATATGAAGATGATTTTTTTGATGTACTAAAAATAGTTATTTAGCATTACAACAACACCCATTTTAAAAATAATTAAACCTTAGTTGTAACTTTTAGATAAGTTATGCGTCTAACGAATAACTCATCTCTGCAAATAAAGAGCGCTAAGGTGAAGTTAGTTTAGTTAGTGCGCAATGAGGTAGTAGTTATTGCGATATTTTGTCCGAGTAAGAACGCCAGTTTTTATTCGGACTTTTTTATAGACCAAGCCTTAATTTATTTTATTTTTTTAAGTGTATTTACTTAACCTTTTT
>JAESUI010000125.1 GCA_016763135.1 Flavobacteriales bacterium | reverse complement strand
GGAGTCCGATGTGCAGATAAAGCATTGAGTTCAAAAGGGATTTTAAACTCACTCAACACTTCCGCTGCAGCTTTCATTACCGGCATATCCGATGTGCTACCCATTATTATACTAACTCTTGGTTTCATAGTTTTTGATTTAAAGATTAATTACTTCATCTTTTATAGATAATGTATTGTTAATTCTTTCGTCTTTAATTAGTTTTTTTACATTTCAAGAGCGTATGGAATTCACCAACATTATCCACATCAGTAATAACTTCCATTCCTGCTCTCTTTATTAACTCATACAAATCTCTCGAGTGGTACATTTTACTATTCCCATTTGCTACAGCGGTAAAATATAATGAAGTCCCTTGCAAGCAATATGCTGCTTCTATATCTTTTTGCCTATCCCAGAACAGTTCTAATATATACACACTAGTATTCTCGTTAATGGTATTTCTAATATTTGACAATATGAGAAGGATTTGATCCTCAGAAAAACAATCCAAAAATTGACTCATCCAGATAACGTCAACATCACCAGGCAGGTTAAAATTATCACTTAACACATCTCTTGCAATCCCAGATATTCTATCCTGAAAATTCATCTCTCCTATATTCTTCATTGCTTTTTCCAATTGCCCTGGTAAATCAACAATCAACATATTTACATTTTCATCAAATTTACAACACTCAATACTCCACCTCCCAGTATTTCCGCCTATATCAACGACATACTTTGGAGAATCTTCAAAAATTATTTTCATAGCTACTGGAAATGCTTTATCCGAATAATAATGATCAAAATCAAACCAACTTGATTTTATTGGCTCTTTAAGTTTTGATAACCCAGGGTAAATAGTCGTTGCTTCACCCATCCCTATTTCCTTTAAACCACAGGGAAGTTCTTTTTTTATTGATTCTTCTAGATGATACATCGCCTTGTAACATACATCATGACTAAAGTTCAAATTAACTATAGTGGCTTTATCGATTAACAAGAAATACCCCATATTACTCAAGGTGTAAATGTTTTCTTCTTTCAAATGAACCAATCCAATTGTCAATCCAGTTTCCAAAAGAAGATTAACACCATAGTATGGTAATTTTAGTTTATTTGCTATTTCCTCAGGAGTAATCCCTTTTCTTCTATTTTCGTAAACTTCTTGTAAAATCCCTAATGATCTCATTACTCGTGATGCTTGAAACATCATTGGGTAAAATGTTAATTTTTGAGCTTCTTTTTTTGCTTGTGAAGCATCTAAACTATCTTGAAAATATTCCTGCAACATTGTTTTAGGTTTTTAATACTTGTCTTATTCTTTTTCTGTTTGTCTGAAATCGGGGTTAAAAACTAAAGCAAATTGCAAATAATTTTTCCCAAAACTATTTACTTGTTGCCTCAACATTCCTAACTGAAAACTTGCTGATTTATGAAACTGATAACCTAAAGCTCCATATAATCTATTCCTATCAAAAAACACCTTTTCAGTGTTTACAAAAATCTCATCATAAACTCCGATAAAGAGAGTTCCCTTTTCAATTTTTGGTTTATTAAGTGGTAAGAATAGCATCAACCGGTAACGAAGTCTATTTCTATAATCATCGTTTACCCAACGCTGCTCAATTCGGTATCTGTGCTCAAATTTCACTCTTCCAAGCGTGTTTACCATAATCAGTTGTTGCCATATTCTATGTTCTTCCGATTCTGGATTTTTTTGGTCACTTTCAAAATCGTAAGATGATATGTAGCCATAACCACCTGTTGCAAACGCTGACGAAGAAAAATGATAATTCAAACCTGCTCGTAAAAGCAATTGTTCTATGTTTACAGGAGCAACTGTATGATTTCTATATTGAACTTCACTATGAATACTGAATTTGTTGCTAATTTTATTCATACCAAAATACATTAACCAATTCCCAGCCTGCTCCTTCGCATTTTGAGCAATACCGCTATGCGCCAAAGAGATAAAAACAATCGCTAAGCTTATTGCACTTATACAAGGATAAATTTTATTACGCCAAATAACCATTTGTTAGTAAATTCTACTAATTAATTTATAATCGATTGGAACATATCTTCATTCCATCGACTTCCTTTAGCTAAGAGCTGACGAAGTTTAATAAAGTCAATTTCTCTATTCTCCTTTGACCCTTCATTAAATGCTATAAATCCTGCTTTAGCTTCTGTCATCATATTAAGTGCCAACCATTCACGACTACTTTCTTTGTTTCGATCCCAATGTTCTAGTTTTTTCTTTCGAATTTCTGTTAAAGACTTAGCAATGCAATTTGGAAATGTATAAAGCAATTTAGAGATGGTTTTATTAACTGCAGTGTCTAATAATGATAAATCAATTGTGGCCTCCGCCTTTATTCTTTTAGCTTCAGCATAATCCTCGCCAGATTTTACTGATCCAAATATGATATTTCCAAACTCATCCGCATATTTATCTATCACAACCAAAGGATTCGGAATATACTTTTCTCCTAATTTTAAGACAGGTACTATTTCCGTTATCAACCCAATGCTTAGTGCTTTATGTGCGGTCCATTGATCACATAGTGTTAATGATTGCATTGCTCTTTCTATTCCAACATAAAGATGTAAGAAATCAGTAGATCCTCCAATTGCAGCACTTCCATGTTTCGGACCAGCTTGCCCAAATCGCGCTAAATCAGACGCAATTGTAAAATCACAAGCCATTCCTATCTCTTGTCCTCCAGCAATTCGCATTCCATTCACCCTGCAAATTACTGGTTTTTCACATTTTAGAATTGCACTAACCATGTCATTAAACAAACGCATATATTGCGAATATTCTTGTGGGTTACCCGCATAATATTCTGCATATTCTTTAGTATTTCCTCCAGTACAGAATGCAACATCATCAACGGCCGTGAATACCACTGCTACAACACTTCTATCATTGGACGCTTCTCCAAAAGCAAAAATTAACTCTTTTACTGCAGCTGTTGTGTAAGAGTTATATTGTTTCGGGTTATTGAGCAATATCCAGGCATTTAATAATCCTTCTACTTCTTTGCCATTATTATCAAGACAAGGACGCTTCTCAAACAGTATACTTTTGTATTCAGTTTTTACTAAATTGTGTGTTTTTAATATCATAGTTTTTTTAAATTATCAAACTCACTTTATTTGCTCTGAAAGATATTATCCAATTCCCTGTTTCTTCTTATTGTGCAAGAAGAAAAACAGGAAAAGGGAAACCTATCTATATTAGGGATTTTACTTTATTTATGACTTAAAAAAATCTACCTCCCCACTCGCTACAGAATATATTGCTCCAACAATTTCTATTTCCCCATTGCTTTCCATTTCAGCAAGTATTGAACTCTTTTTTCTAATTCTTTCAATAGATAATTTCACATTCTGAACTGAAACTTTTTCAATTGAATTATCACTCATTTCATTTCCGTTTACTCTAATTAAATCAACTGCGGGTTTTATTTTATTTAACAAAGCAGTGATATTGCCTAATTCAACATCGCTACAGGCTGCTGTTACAGCTCCACATTTAGTATGCCCCATTACAACGACAATTTTTGAACCAGCAACTTTGCAAGAGTATTCCATTGAACCTAAAACATCTTCATTGATAATGTTACCCGCAACCCTTACACTAAAAATATCACCGATTCCTTGATCGAAAACCAATTCTGCTGGCACCCGAGAATCAATACAGCTAAGAATTACCGCGAAAGGGAATTGCCCTTTACTGGTTTCAAAAACTTGATCCTGTAAATTTCTCTGCATTTTTAAATTCTGTGAAAATCTTTTATTCCCTGCTACTAAGATATTGTGGGCTTCTTTAGGCGTAAGATTACCTTGTGTTTCTTTTGTCTGTGTTTTCATATCTTTTGATTTAAAATTTTGTTTATTAATTTGAATTAGTCCCTAATACCAAAATGGGTACGTGAACTTTATCTACTATTTCAGAAATAGTAGAAGAACGACTAGGGATTAATCTTTGTATGAAATTTCTTGACTGCCCTCTGCCAATACATAATAAGCTAATCTTGTTGTTGGATATATGTTTGAGTAACCCATCTGCAATAGAAGAATCCTTTTCGTGTTCAACCTTGATATTTCGGCCTACCTCATTACACGATTTCCTCCAAATTTGTGGTATGTTTATTAGCTCGCCTGAATCATTAGGTTTCTTTATATTTAAAAGAGTTAATGGGGCGGTTATTTGCTTGTCAAGCAAATAAAGTATGGAAGGGTCAT
>JAESUI010000124.1 GCA_016763135.1 Flavobacteriales bacterium | reverse complement strand
GCTCCCTCAACAACATAAGCGAGGCATGCATCATTGTGCATCTCTTGAGGGATACGAAAGTCATTTGAAAAGGTAAAACTCTCTGCAAATGGCTGTCCATATAATTCCAAGCTAATAACTTCCATAGTACAATATTAATATAGAACAAAGATAAGACATCTTTCGAATGAAAAGTTTTCAATTTAGGTCAAGTATTTTGTTATCGGATCAATTTATAGCTACAAAAATTCTTTTATATCCATCTCCAATAAGTTCTATAACCCGAACCTTGGGTCCACAGATCACAGAATCTCTTTACGTTATTAACGTAAAGGGATTTTTTATTCTTCCTACTAATAATTTCGACAAATCAACAAGTTTCTATACAAGAAAAGATTAGGAAAATAAAAGAAGCTATTGTGAACTATTGCTTGATGTAGCTTGAAATAATAGTTGTGCTTTCTACCGAGTTTGTAAAGTACTTTTCTTTTACTTTTTTGTAATCTTCATCCTTAAAAAAAGCTTCCATTTTATTTTTATTTAAAAACCGAATGGTAAATACTCGATTTATCTCATTGTTTGTTTCAGAAATTAATACCTCAGAAACAATAAAGTCAAAGCCGAACTGTCCATCATAAGTGTGGAGAATTGGCTTCATATTAGCCCTATATGCTTGATACATTAAGTTGTCGGTTACATTTAGCCCTACTAAAATTTCAAAATATTCTTCTTGATTATTCTCCATCCTCTAAAACTATTAAATATGTGTATGTCATACATTTTACTTTACTATTGATATCTATTTTAGATTAAACACATAACAAACAGTATTAATCCAATAATATCAGGATTTCATCGACCGAATTCATTAATTTTTTCGGATCGGTTTCTACTTTTGCTACTACTTGAAGACCACTAATAAAAATGTAAAATAAACGGGAAATAGTTTTAAGATTTTTATTCTTAGAAATTTCTCCATTTTGTTGACCTTTCAAAAGAAACTGATAAAAAGCATTCTCAAAAAATCTTTTGTTCTCTTGAAGTATTTTTAACATCTCATTTTCACCAGGAATTAATTCTGTAGTGGTATTTACTACGAAGCATCCTTTTTTATCTTTGTCGGAAATTGTTTGATTAATTTCCTTTTCAAATAGATTTCTAAACCCTTTTTTTACATCATTTTGACTTTCAAGGACGGCAACAACACCATTAGTATTAGTCTTACGGTATAATTGGAATGCTTTATCAAACAATTCTTTTTTGCCGCCATAAGTATCGTAAAGGCTACCTCTGTTAATACCTAAAGAACTTACTAAATCTTGAATAGAAGTAGCGTGATAGCCTTTTTTCCAAAACAACTCGGATGCTTTCTTAAGCACTTCATTTTCATCAAAAAGTTTTACTCTAGGCATAATTAATCGTTTTAGTATTACAAAGGTAGGTTAATTAGAATAACCGTTCCAGTATTAATTCATCTATCTATTTACAATTTCAATTAGTTTTAATGCGTGTTTAATCCTTATTTAAATAATGAAGCTTCCCATTACAAGAAGCTTCATTAGAATTTGATTTATTTTAATTGGGGTTCTAGCTTTAACGTAAATACAGCCTTATAATAATTCCAATATTTAACAATTAGGAAAATATGTAATCCTAAAATTATAATTGCTAAAGGCAAATTCGCTAACAATACAAATGCATGAAACAAAAATATATGCAGTGAAATTGGTGCTAAAACTGCCAATGCTAGCGGTACAAACCTGCCACTTATTAAGGCTATTCCAATGAGGACTTCAAGCCCTCTTAATAGTGGCCAGAAATAACCAACTTTAGTAAGACCCATCATAAAATCTAAGGCCACTCCATCCATTGGTGGATGTGGAATAACTGGAAAGAAATAATTTAATCCAAAAATAGGAATGGTAATCCTAAGAGTACGCGTGCAATAATTAGTGCTATTTTCATCTTGTTTTTTTTAAGTTATTATTGTTTATCCTACAAGTGGGTTAATATTAATTCCTCCATCAATGTTGTATTCACTACCGGTAATAAATGAAGCATCATCTGATGCTAAAAAAGAAACAAGTTTTGCAATATCTTCAGGTTGACCAAATCGCTTTAGCGGAATACGATTTTGCATAGCTTCTGCAAATCCATTTAATTGTTCTTCTTCCATTCCTGTTTTTCCATAAATTGGTGTAGCAATTGGTCCAGGATTAATAACATTTACTCTTATCTTTCTTGGAGCTAATTCAGTTGCCGCAGCTCTGGTATAAGAAATTAATGCTGCTTTTGATGCTGCATAAACTGCCGTATTTGGCATTCCTGTGTAAGCAATTACAGACGATAAGTTTATAATTGATGCACCATCATTTAATATTGGTAGAAACTTTTCGGTTGTGAAAAACGCACCTTTGAAATTAATTCCCATTTGATGGTCAAACATTTCTTCACTTATTTGTCCGATTGGAGCAGCCTGAAAAATACCTGCATTTACAAACAAGATATCCACTTTATTAAACTCCACTTCCACCTTTTTAACCAACTCTTCTATTGCAGAAACACTACTTACATCAGCAACAATGCCTTTAACTCCAAGTTCTTCTGAAGCAATTCTCACCTTTTCTTCAGAACGCCCTGTAATAATTACAGTTGCACCATTTTCTTTCAATTCTTTTGCTGACGCATAACCAATACCGCTATTACCTCCTGTAACAACAGCAATTTTTCCATTTAATTCTCTCATCTTTTTAAATTTTAATTTATATATATATGTTAATAGAACGTTCGTTCCAGATGCAGATATATACAATTTAGAATGAACGTTCCAAATAAAATGTTAAAAAAAATTGAAATGATAAAAAAAACAGCATAGAACAATGTTTAAAAAACATAGGACATTTGTATCTATTCGAAAGTTTTATGCATATTAATAAAGTCCGATTGAATTCCTAAATTTGTAGTAAACACCTAATGCGAATAAACATACTATTACGTTTATTCAATTGTTAGCCACAAGCAAATAATAACATTGGCAAATGAACGAAATCAGAAAATTTATTGAAAATATCACTCCAATTAACGATTCTGATTGGCAGTTTTTTTCTTCAAAATTGCAAGAAGTAAAACTCAAAAAACATGCTATTTTATTGAAAACTGGAGAGATTGAGAAACATTTATCATTTATAACAAAAGGAATAGTCAGGTTTTATGTTCCAAGAGAGGAGAACGATTTAACTTTTGGTTTTTTATTCGAAAATGAATTTGTCACTGGTTATGATTCATTTTTAACACAAACCCCTTCTGAATACCAAATTGAAACGTTAACAGAAACCGTTTTATGGAAAATTTCGCACAAAAACTTGCAAGAAGTCTATGAAAGAACAAACAGCGGAAATATTATCGGACGAAAAATGGCTGAAAATATGTTTTTAATAAAATCAAAGAGAGAACTTTCCTTATTAAGTAAAACAGCAGAAGAACGATATTTGGACCTTTTCTCTGACCGTCTAAAATTATTACAACAAATTCCATTAAAATATATTGCCTCATATATTGGTGTTACTCCGCAAGCATTGAGCAGAATAAGAAAACGCATTACTTAACTTGGGTTCATTGTTTTTACTTTGGTGTTTTCTAACCTTTGTATTTCAATAATTTTAAAAAATATGAAACCACTAATTGTACTTTTATTAAGTTTTACAATCTCGATTTTTGTAATTAACATTATCAAAAAGGAATATGATTTTGCCTTATCTGCAAGAATTGCAATGTCAATAATGCTAGTATTTACGGCTATTGGACATTTTGTATTTACAAAAGGAATGTCAATGATGATACCTAAATTTATTCCTTTTAAAGAAAGTTTTGTTTACCTGACCGGAATATTTGAAATACTATTAGCAATAGGGCTACTAATTCCTAAACTTAAAACAATATCTGGATGGGTACTTATTATTTTCCTTCTATTAATGCTGCCAGCTAATATATATGCTTC
>JAESUI010000123.1 GCA_016763135.1 Flavobacteriales bacterium | reverse complement strand
CCAAAAGAAATTCAAGAAGTAGAAGATTTAATTCCAGATACAAATGGAATTGATTTAGAAACTATCAATATAGAAGATTTGATTACTGATGGAATAGTTGAATACATTGATTTAGAAACAATGTATGTAGATCATGTTGAAGCGAATTTTGATATGGATGCGATTCGTAATTCAAATATGAATTTTGCTTACGATGCAATGTATGGTTCCGGTCAAGATGTAATGAGAAGATTGTTGCCGGACATTGACTTTTTACATTGTGATCATAACCCAGGATTTAATGGAACTGCACCAGAACCAATACATAGAAATTTAGGTGAGTTCTCTGAAATGATACGATTAGCAGGAGGAGATATTGATTGTGGCTTGGCTACAGATGGTGACGCTGATAGAATAGGGTTGTATGACAGTAAAGGTGAGTTTGTAGATTCTCATCACATTATTTTACTATTGATAAAGTACTTGTTTGAAGAAAAAAAGATGACTGGAAAAATAGTGAATGCTTTTTCGGTTACTCCTAAAGTAAAAAAGATGTGTGATCATTATGGCTTAGAATACCAAGTAACGCAAATTGGGTTTAAGCATATTGCTGGAATAATGTTAGAAGATGATGTATTGTTAGGAGGAGAAGAGTCTGGTGGTATTGCTGTAAAAGGGCATATCCCTGAACGAGATGGGATATGGATGGGGCTAATTATATGGGAATACATGGTGAAGTCTGGTAAGACATTAGAAAACTTAATAACAGAGGTTTACGAAATAGTAGGAGCGTTCAAATTTGAAAGAATTGACATGCACCTAAAGGAAGAAGATAAACTTCGTATTGTAGCTAATTGTGAAAAAGACAGCTATAAATCATTTGGTGATTTAGAAGTTAGAAGGTTAGAAACTATTGATGGGTTTAAGTACTTTTTCGATAATGACGAATGGGTAATGATACGAGCTTCCGGGACCGAACCTGTTTTAAGAACTTACGCTGAAGCAGCAACCACTGAAGCAGCATTTAAAGTATTGGAAAAAACTCACGCAGAGTTTAAAAAGTAGTTAATGAGTAATAATTCGGTAGAACATAGTTTTTTAAAATCAGCGTTAACGCTTGATAATCCTTTTCTTTCTACAGAAAACTTCATGACTTGGCTAGAAGAAAAGAAAACCAATGTAAACCATAAAATTACTCCAATTAAATTCTCCGAAATGAGCAATTGGGGTTTTAATGAAACAACAGGAAACTTAGAGCATGATTCTGGTAAATTTTTTTCTATAGAAGGGATTAACGTAAAAACCAATTGGGGAACTGTCAAAGAATGGTCTCAACCTATTATCAATCAACCAGAAATTGGGTTTTTAGGCATTATTACTAAAAAAATTGATGGAGTTTTATATTTCTTAATGCAGGCTAAAATTGAACCAGGAAATATTAATGCTGTTCAACTATCACCAACATTGCAAGCAACTAAAAGTAATTACACACAAGTGCATCAAGGTAATACGCCTCTATATTTAGAATACTTTCTAGATGACAGAGAAGATGTTACAGTATTGTTAGATCAACTGCAATCAGAGCAAGGAGCGAGGTTCTTAAAGAAAAGAAATAGAAATATTATCATTGAAGTTACCAGTAACATTGAAGTTAAGGAAGATTTTTGTTGGCTGACTTTAGGTCAGATAAAGGAACTATTAACTTTCGATAATGTAATTAACATGGATACTCGAACAGTTATTTCGGGTATTCCTTATGGTGATTTAAATACACTTCAAGAAATAGGAATTACCAATCAATCAGATTTTTTAAGCTCCGAATTAGATACTTATAACTCTCTACATAACATAGAAACAGTTATTTCATGGATTACTAAACATAAAGCGTTTGCGGAGTTAGAGGTTAATCAAATTCCTTTAAATAGTATTTCTGACTGGACAAAGGATGATGAATCAATTTATCATAAAGATCATAAGTATTTTTCGGTGATCGCTGTAAAAGCAGAAATTGGTAACCGAGAAGTGCATAGTTGGACACAGCCTTTGGTAAAATCAGCACAAGAAGGAGTGATTGCATTTATCATTAAAAAGATTAATGGAGTTGTTCACTTTTTAGTACAAGCTAAATTAGAAAGTGGAAATTTTGACATAATTGAATTGGCACCAACAGTACAATGCTTAACAGGGAATTACCGTAAAGGAGAAAACGACTATGAAGTTGAGTTTCTTGATTATGTGTTAAATCCTGAAGCTAAAAATGCAACTGTTCGGTATAGTGCATTTCAATCTGAAGAAGGTGGAAGATTCTTTGAAGAGCAAAACAAGAATATGATTATTGAAGTAGGAGATGATTTTGATGTAAACGTGCCAGATAAGTATATTTGGATGACCTTAAATCAAATTAAAACCTTTATTAAGTTTAATAATTACCTCAATATTCAATCAAGAAGTTTATTGTCAGCCATAAATTTTGTTTAAATGAATAAATTAAAAATAGGAGTTTTAGGTTGTGCGAATATTGCAAAGCGTTCGGTTATCCCTGCTATTAACAGTATAACTGATTATGAACTAGTTGCAATTGCTAGTAGAACAAAAACTAAAGCTGAGGAATTTGCCCAAGAATTTAGTTGTGAAGCAATTGAAGGTTATCAAAACTTATTAGATAGAGATGATATAGATGTTATCTATATGCCTTTGCCAACAGGCTTACACGAAGAATGGGTAATGAATGCGTTAGAAGCTGGTAAGCATGTTTTGATTGAGAAAACATTAGCAATGAATTATGAATCAGCACATCGTATGGTTGAGCTAGCACGCAAGAAAGGCTTATTGATTATGGAGAACTTTATGTTCTTATACCATGGCCAGCATCAATTTGTAAAAGACTTAATCAATAAAGGAGAGATAGGGGACGTAAGGTGTTTTAGAAGTTCTTTTGGTTTCCCTCCTTTAGATTCAGATAATTTTAGATATAATAAAACATTAGGAGGTGGTGCATTATTAGATGCAGCAGCTTATACAGTAAGAGCTTCACAATTATTTTTAGGAAATGATATTTGGGTAGAAGCAGCTACCTTAAACAATATAAATACTGAAGTTGATTTATTTGGTGGAGCTTATTTAAAAGCAGATAATGGAATGTTTGCTGAAGTAGCATTTGGATTTGATAATTTCTATCAATGTAATTATGAAATTTGGGGTAGTAAAGGAAAAATTATTGCACAAAGAGCATTTACACCAGGAGTAGAATTTAAACCAACCATTACTTTAGAACAACAAGGAGAAGTATTTAATTATCAAATAGATGCGGAAAATCATTTTACAAATATTTTAAATGAATTTAAGCGTTGTGTAATAGAAAAAGATGTTGAATCGAAATATGAAGAAATTCTAAATCAAAGTAGATTGTTGCAAGAACTAAAAGATAAAAGTGAAGATGAGTAAAGAGAGAGAGTTTGATAATTTTGATGATCATGCTAAAGACTATCGTAATACTCATGATAAGTCTGTAGAGATGAGTGGAGCAGACAGTGATTACTTTAGTGAGTATAAGATTATTGAATTGTTAAAGTTTGAAAACCCTAAACAGACATTGAGAATACTAGATTTTGGTTGTGGAGATGGAAATAGCTCTGTATATATCAGGAAATACTTTCCTAATGCTACTATTTTTGGTGTAGATGTATCTGAAGCGAGTATTAAATTGGCAAGTGAGAAAGGTATTACCAATACTATTTTTAACGCTTATAATGGAGCAACGCTTCCTTTTGATGCTGAAGAATTTGATTTCATATTTACTTCTATGGTGTTTCACCATATAGAACATAAATTACATGACGGTGTTTTGAAAGAAATTCGAAGAGTATTGAAAACTGGAGGAAGGTTCTATAATTTTGAACATAACCCGAACAATCCTTTTACAAGAAAGGTAGTAAGGGAATGTGAGTTTGATGAAGATGCAGTTTTACTAAAACCATCATACAATAGAGAAGTGACTAACAAAAGTGGATTAAAGACAGATAAATTAAACTATACATTATTTTTCCCTCGCCACGAAATCTTTAAAATTTTCCTTGGGTTAGAAAAATTACTAACTTGGTGTCCGATTGGAGCACAATATTACATTAGAGCCATTAAATGAGTACACCAGTAGAGATATCAATTATTAGTCCTGTTTATAGAGCAGAAAGCCTTGTAGATAAGTTAGTAGAACGAATAATAAGTTCAGTTTCTAAACTGACTGATAGTTATGAAATCATTTTAATAGAAGATTGTGGTCCAGATAATTCTTGGAAAAAAATTCAAGAAAATTGCAATAAACACACGCAACTAAAAGGAATTAAACTGAGTCGTAATTATGGTCAACAACATGCTATACAAGCAGGATTAGATGCAAGTATTGGTAAATATGTAATTACTATGGATTGCGATTTACAAGATCAACCAGAAGAAATAGAAAAATTATTAACTAAGGCAAAAGGAGGATATGAAATTGTTGTTGCCAGTCGTAAAAATAGACAAGATGATTTCTTTAAGAAAATGCTGTCAAGAATCTTTTATTCTACGTTAGGTTATTTAACTGAGACTAAACAAGACAGAACGGTTGCTAATTTTGTATGCTATCACAGAAAGGCTGTTGATGCAATGGCGAGTTTGAAAGACCATAATAGGTATTATCCTATGTTACAACAAATGGTAGGATTTAATTATACTAAAGTAGAAATAGAACATGCTGAGAGAGAAGATGGTAAATCATCTTACTCCTTTAAAAAACGTTTAAAATTAGCTGTAGATACCATTTTAACGTTCTCTGACAAACCTTTACGTCTAACGGTGAAGTTTGGTGTATTCTTGTCTTTCCTATCAATATGTGCTGCAATTACAATGGTTGTTTTGTACATTTTTAGTGATGTGAAAGCCGAAGGCTGGGCTAGTTTAGCTTTGTTAGTTAGTTTTTTCTCAGGTATTATCATATCTGTTTTAGGAATGGTTGGTCTTTATGTTGGTAGAACATTTGAAAGTGTAAAACAAAGGCCAACATATATAGTTCAGGAAAGATTAAACTAATGAAAAAGGCGATTTTATTAGGGGCAAATGGCTATTTAGGAAGACATATCGCTTATTTCTTAAAACAACAACAAATTGAATTTATTCCAACTGATGTAGCAGAAACTTCTGTAGATAATTACACTAATTATCGAAAGATAGATGTGACTAACATCAACGAATTACAGCAATTAGATTTTAATGTAGATTACGTTTTTGTTTTTGCAGGGCTTACAGGTACTGGAAATTCATCAGGAATAATTGAGAAATTTACTAAAGTAAATGAGGAAGGTTTAGCAAATGTTATCCACTGTTGCAATGGAGTAGAAGGGTTAAGAATTGTTTTCCCATCTACACGATTAGTTTATAAGGGAATTGAAAATAGTCCTTTAAAAGAAAATGCTGAAAAAGAATCAAAAACTATTTATGCAAAGAACAAAATAGCATGCGAGCAAATGTTAGAAGAGTCTAATGTTGATTATACAACGTTTAGGATTTGTGTTCCTTACGGTAATTTAATTGATGATAATTATTCATACGGAACGATAGGTTTTTTTATTAGTAAGGCCTCAAAAGGAGAAAACATTACTATTTATGGAGATGGAAGTTTGAAAAGAACCTTTACTCATGTTAGCGATATTACGCAATCAATATTTAAAGCTATTCAATTAGAATCTACAATTAATACTGTTTATAATATTGGGAGTAATGATGCATTAAGTTTATTAGAAGTTGCTAATTTAGTGGCTCTAAAATATGGTGTTAAAGTAGAATTTGTTGATTGGCCAGAAGAAGCCTTGAAAATTGAATCAGGAGACACTATTTTTGATGATGAAAAATTACAGACAGCAATAAATTACAATTACAAACATTCATTGGGTCAATGGATTACTGAAATATGAGTAAAAAAGTACCACATAAAAAACAAAAAGACATTCCAGCAAAGGAAATTAAAAAGGAGATTGAAACAAAAGAGGTTAATAACATAACCTTGCTTATAATGACGGTTGTATTAGCGATTGTCTATTTTGTATTTTCTACTTTTTCAGATGGGTTCTACCAACATGATGAAGTTGGGAATTTCATGGCTGCTCAACGTATTTGGTATGACGATATACTTCAAATACTTGGTGCTAATACTAAATCAGGATATAGATTGTTGTATGCTTTTCCAGCACTTGGAGGATTTGCATTTTTGAAGTTTTTCAACAGTTTAGTTGCAGCATTTACAGTTTATTTTTCTTATAAATTATTAGCTAAATTAGGTAGTAAAAACAAGTTGTTAATCTTTTTTGTTTTGGGCTTACAACCTCTATGGTTTATGCTTTCTTTTAGGAATTACGCAGAGCTTACTGTTGCATTTCTAATGGTGTTATGCGCACTTCAATTTTACAATAAAAAGTATATTCTTTCAGCACTCATTATTTCTTATGTAGCATTCACTAGGCAAGAATATCATATGATATCTGGTTTGTTATTTTTTAGTCTTAGCATTTAAGAAAGAATGGATAGCTGCACTATTAACAGGAACATTCACAGTCATACAAAATTTAATAGGATTCATCATTACTGGTGATATTTTATACCTACCAAATAAAGTAATGGAATATTCTGAAAAGATTACCGGAATATGGCCAAAGCAAGGATTTGATCATTACTTTACAATGTCTAATGTTATTTTTGGTTCTATAGCCATTACGCTTTTTGTAGCTTATATTGGATTGGTTATTATCAAAAAGAAGAAACCAAACTTGATTATATTAGTGCCTGTTATCCTTGTTTTCTTATTGAATTGTGCATTTCAAGCAACATCATTTACAGTAGGTCCAGGGAACGGGGGGAACCTACGGTATTTAATTACTATTTCTCCATTATTAGGAATACTTGGAGTATTAGCTATTGATGAATTAAAAGGCTTAGAAAAGAAGTATTTACTATTGGTTTTCCTACTGCCTTTAGCTCTTGTGGTATATGCATTTCAAAGTTATGCGCATTTAAATTATGGTTTACACTTAAGTGATGGACTTAACAATACTGAAGAAATTGAAAATTGGAAGCCTTTAATCTTTACCATTATTGTTATTGCTCTTTTAATAATGCCTTTAAAAAAGAAGCATTATTTGATAGGTGTGGCTGCAGTATCTATTTTAGTAGGTGTAACATCTATTACTACAAGAAGAATTCAGCCAGAAGAAAGGGCAGTAAAAAAAGCTGCAAAATGGTATGCAAGCCACATTAAGCTAAATCAGAATTCACAAACAATACAAAATCAATTATATAATGATACGAATCGTGTAGCCTGTGGTCATGCATTATTCTATTATTATTTGGGCAAAAACAAATATGATTTTGTTAAGCCTGCAATTTTAACATACTTAGATCAAGAAACGATAGACACACTTGATAGAGGAGATGTAATAGTTTGGGACTCTCATTATGGAGATAGAAAAGAAGTTCCTACTAGTCAACCATACCAGTATTATGAGAATAGCCCTGATTACCAAAGAATACAATATTATCAATCTACAGATAATAGATTTACTATTGTATTTTTTCAAAAAGTGGTTGATTAAATAATTATTAATTTTTAACGTTTACTCTATTTAAATAATTACAAGTTAATCTTATATTTGCCAAATGTTAAAAAAGTGGGGATTCCTTATAGTCTTAATTGCAGTAATATCAGCTGGATGTAGTAAATATCAAAAGCTATTAAAAAGTTCCGATATGGACTTAAAATATGAAGCAGCTTTAATGTATTATGATAATGAGAAGTATGAAAAGGCGATGCCTTTATTTGAAGAGCTAATCCCTTTGTTTAGGGGTACAGAGCGTGCTGAGAAAGTTTACTATTGTTATTGTTATTGTAATTTTCAATTAAAATTTCTTTATACAGCTTCTTATCATTTTAAAAAGTTTTCATTGACTTACCCTTTAAGTGAGCATGCTGAAGAAACATTGTTTATGTATGCATATTCAAATTATTTACTATCGCCAATTCCCACGTTAGATGCATCAGATACACAAGCAGGGATAAATGCATTACAATTGTTTATTAATACTTATCCAGAAAACGAATTAGTAGATTCGAGTAATGTTTTGATGGATAAATTAAGGAGTAAATTAGAAATAAAATCATACTTAAATTCTAAGCAATATTATAAAATATTTAAATTTAAAGCAGCAATCATCTCGATTAACAACACTTTGATAGATTTTCCAGAAACAGAATACAGAGAAGAATTGGTATTTTTAATACTAAAATCAAACTTCTTATTAGCCGAAAATAGTATTAAGAAAAAAAAGTTGCAAAGAATTAAGGATACTATTGATGCTTATTATACCTTTGTGGACTCTTTTAAAGAAAGTAAGTATCTTAAAGAGGCGGAATCTATTTTCACTAAAATGAGTGAAATGAGAAATAAAATTAAAATAGAAAAATCATGACGATGAATTTTAAAAATACAAATGCTGAAACAACGACTGTTACTCGTAACATGGATGAGATTGAAGAGGTAACAGGAAATATCTATGAATCACTTGTAGTTGTATCTAAAAGATCGAACCAAATAGCTGTAGATTTAAAAGAAGAGTTGATTGCTAAATTGGCTGAGTTTGCATCCACAACAGATAATCTTGAAGAGATTTTTGAAAACAGAGAGCAAATTGAAATTTCTAGGTTTTATGAAAGACTTCCTAAAACTAATGCTATGGCATTAAAAGAATTTTTAGACGATAAAGTTTACTTTAGATTACCTTCTGACTCTACTGAAGAGGAAGGAGAATAAGTATATTTTTAAATATGTTTAGCGGAAAAAACATCCTTCTTGGTATAACAGGAGGAATTGCAGCTTATAAAACCGCAAATCTTGTAAGATTATTTAAAAAATCAGGCGCTAACGTTAAAGTAGTGATGACCCCTGATGCAAAAGAATTTGTAACCCCCCTAACCTTATCTACACTATCTGAAAATCCAGTACATTCTCAATTTTCTGATGAAAAGACTGGAGAATGGGATAGTCATGTTGAATTAGGCCTTTGGGCAGATTTATTTATAATAGCACCAGCAACTGCTAATACTATTGGTAAAATGGCAAATGGATTATGTGATAATCTATTGTTGGCAACTTATCTATCTGCAAAATGTCCAGTTTTTGTTGCTCCAGCTATGGATTTAGATATGTATGAGCATGCTACAACAAAAAGTAATTTGACCATACTTGCATCAAATGGAAATAAAATTATTGATGCTAAAGTTGGTGAATTAGCAAGTGGTTTAGTTGGGAAAGGTAGAATGGAGGAGCCCGAAGCAATATTTAATCACATTAATAATTATTTAAAAGAAGGACTTACTTTAAAAGGAAAAAACGTTTTGATCACAGCAGGACCTACGTTTGAGCAAATTGATCCAGTTCGTTTTATTGGAAATAATTCTTCTGGAAAAATGGGCTATGAGTTAGCTGAAGCAGCAAATAGGTTAGGAGCTTCAGTTGTTTTGATTTCTGGACCAACAAAATTAATAGCGACTAAATCTATTCATAAAATAGATGTTATATCTGCTAAAGAAATGTATGATGCAGTACATGAAAATCAAAAAACAGCAGATATTATTATTATGTCTGCTGCTGTTGCCGATTATACTCCTAAAGAGCCTCAAAAGAATAAGATTAAAAAAGATAGTGATAATCTTCAAATCAGTTTAAAGTCTACTAAAGATATTTTAGCCTCTTTAGGTGAAATCAAAACAGATAATCAAATATTAGTTGGTTTTGCATTAGAAACAAATAATGAAGAGGTAAATGCAAAAGATAAATTAGTTCGTAAAAAATTAGATTTCATAGTATTAAACTCTTTGAATGATAAAGGGGCAGGCTTTGGATTTGAAACGAACAAAATTACTATTATTGATAAAAACAATAAAGTAGATAAATATGAGTTAAAATCTAAATCAGAAGTTGCAACTGATATTTTTAATAAAATCATATCTTTACTAAAATAGAATGTATAGTCTAACTAAAATATTAATTGTACTTATTATTGCTGTTACAACTCTTAATGTAAACGCACAAGAGCTTAACTGTACTGTTCAAATCAATTCATCTCAAATTCAAGGTTCTGATAAAAGTATATTTGAAGCAATGCAAAAAGCCATTTTTGAATTTATGAATTCACGTAAATGGACTAATAATGTGTTTAAAAATACAGAGCGAATAGAATGCACTATAATGATCAATATAACCGAACAGGTATCTACAAATAATTTTAAAGCTACTATTCAAGTGCAATCAAGAAGGCCAATATTTAATACATCCTACTTTACAACTTCATTAAATCATTTAGATAAAGATTTTGAGTTTAAATTTAATGAATTTGACCCCTTAGAATATTCTGAAACCACTTTTATGTCTAATCTAACATCAGTATTATCATATTATGCTAACATGATTATAGCATTAGATTATGATTCTTACTCTCTAAATGGTGGTACTAGATATTTACAAAAAGCACAAGCAATAGTAGCTAACGCTCAAGGTGTAAGGGAATCAGGCTGGAAAGCTTTTGAAGGGGATAGAAATAGGTATTGGTTTGTAGAAAATTTATTGCATAAAAATTACGCACCTTTAAGAGAATGTTTTTATAAATATCATCGATTTGGGTTTGATGTTTTAGCTAAGAATGTTCAAAGTGGAAGAGCTGTTATATTAAAGTCATTAAAATTATTAGAGCAAGTTTATGAGCGTAAACCTAATGGTTTTCAATTGCAGATTTTCTTCAATGCAAAGTCTAATGAACTTGTAGATTTATTTACAGAAGCTTTACCAAAAGAAAAAGTAGAAGTAACTAACCTACTCAATAAAATAGACGCCAATAACCTTAGTAAATATGAAAAGATTACTAAAGGGAAATAAATGTTAAAACATTTATCGATAACAAACTATGCCATTATTGAGAATGTTGAACTAGAATTTAATAACGGATTTACTGTAATTACAGGTGAAACTGGTGCTGGTAAATCAATTTTGCTTGGTGCATTATCATTAATTTTAGGGAAAAGAGCTGATATCTCTGTATTAAATAACATGGATAAAAAGTGTATTGTTGAAGGGGAATTCTCTTTTCAAAAAAGCACATACATTAACTTCTTTAATCAAAATGACTTAGATTATGAAGAGCCTAACATTATTAGAAGAGAAATCAGTGCTAGTGGTAAAAGCAGGGCCTTTATTAATGACACACCTGTTAGCTTATCTGTATTAAAAGAATTAACATCTAAATTAGTTGATATTCATTCTCAACATGAAACATTACAAATTAAAGATAATAAATTTCAGATAAATGTTATTGATGCCTTCGCTAATATAGGAGATGAATTAGATAATTATGCTAGAAAATACGCCAAGTACATTAGTAATAAACAGGAGCTTTCAAATTTAGTTAA
Organism: Flavobacteriales bacterium; assembly: GCA_016763135.1. Lineage (GTDB taxonomy): Bacteria > Bacteroidota > Bacteroidia > Flavobacteriales_E > Vicingaceae. The sequence continues at coordinate 2,407 of JAESUI010000123.1, read as the reverse complement.
TGTCGCTAATAATGCAAAAACAGATTTAGATTATATTACTTTCCAAGTACAAGAAATAGAAGCATTAAGTTTAAAGACAAATGAAAAAGAAAGTATAGAGTCTGAGTTGGAAATAATAAATAATGCTGAAGAAATTAAATCAGTATTAGAAAATGCTGCAAATACACTTATAAATTCTGATCAAAATTTACTATTCGAATTAAAGAATATATCAAACTTATTTTCTAAGATAAATAACTGTTCTAGTGATTACAATTCTATTTATGAGCGATTAAATAGTTTGGTAATTGAGTTGGAGGATATTGCTAATGAAATTGATAAAGAAAATAATGAGTTGAATTTTAATCCGGAAAATCTTTCATATTTAAATGATAGGTTGAGTAAAATATTTTCTATTGAACAAAAACATAACTTATCTTCTACTAAAGAGATTATGTTATTGCTAGAAAAACTAAATAATCAACTTAGAGATTCTCATTCTTACGAAGAAAAAATAGAAGAACTAACAAATTTAGTTACTACACAAAAAGAGGAACTATTTAAAATTGCAGATAGCTTATCTGCAAAAAGAAAGGAAAACTTTATTAACCTGAGTAACGAAATTGTTACTAATTTAAATCTATTAGGTATGCCAGATGCTTTCTTTGAAGCAGAGCATCAAGTACTTACTGAGTTAAATGAATATGGGATTGATAAAATAGACTTTTTATTTACATCAAATAAAGGAGTTAAAGCTCAAGTATTAAGTAAAGCAGCTTCGGGAGGGGAGTTATCTCGATTAATGCTAACCATTAAATCGATTATAGCAAATAACAAAAGTATATCTACAATAGTTTTTGACGAGATAGATACTGGGGTTTCTGGTGATATTGCTAATAAAATGGCGAGTATTATGAAAAAGATGAGTAATTGTATGCAAGTAATTGCTATTACACATTTACCACAAGTAGCTGCTAAAGGAGAAAATCATTATAAAATTTACAAAGAAAATAAAGATGGAAAAACCCTTACATCACTATCTAAACTTAATAAGGATGGAAGAGTAGAGGAGCTAGCAAAAATGCTTAGTGGCGAAAAATTAAGTTCAGCAGCTATTGATAATGCTAAGATTTTACTTAAAAACTAATTGTTAAATTTAAACCATTTAAATAGAATATTGTTAATTTTGTTTTCCCTATATAGAATATTATGAGAAAATCATTTAAATATTACCTATCCCTTTCCCTTATCCCATCTTTGTCGTTTACAATAGCTTTCAGCTTTACTAGTTGCAACCCTCATCGATCTGGATCTGTAATAAAAGGGCCTAGTGCAAAAAACAAAAGACACCATAGACCTGCTTCGGCAAAAAGAGCTAGAAAAAATAAATATTAAATATAAATTACCTTTAATAATCTATTATATTTGTGGGGATTAGAAAAATAGAAATTGTATGTCAAATAATCTTTTAAAAGGTAAAAAAGGAATCATCTTCGGAGCACTAAATGAAGATTCTATTGCGTGGAAAGTTGCAGAGAGAGCTCATGAAGAAGGTGCTGAATTTATTTTATCAAATGCACCTGTTGCTTTAAGAATGGGGCAATTAGATGAGTTAGCTAAAGCTACTGGATCAGAAATTGTATCTGCTGATGTTACATCTACTGAGGATTTAGAAAATCTTTTTAAAATTGCTGAAGAAAAATTCGGGAAATTAGATTTTATTCTACATTCAATAGGGATGTCTATTAATGTTAGAAAGAAGATTCATTATACTGAAGCTAATTACGATTTCTATCATAAAGCAATGGATATTTCAGCTATTTCATTCCACAGGGTAATGAAAATAGCTAAAGAAAAGGATATTATGAATGAGTGGGGGTCAATTTTAGCACTTTCATTTATAGCTGCTCAATTAGCAATTCCTGGTTATAATGATATGTCTGATGCTAAAGCATTGTTAGAATCTATAGCAAGAACATTTGGCTACTATTATGGTAGAGATAAAAAAGTAAGGATAAACACAATTTCTCAATCACCAACTAAAACAACTGCAGGTGGTGGAATTAAAGGGTTTAGTTCACTATTTGAATATGCTGAAAAAAACTCACCTTTAGGGAATGCTCCAGCAGTAGATTGTGCTAATTATTGTGTTATGATGTTTTCTGATTTCACAAAATATGTAACCATGCAAAACCTGTTTCATGATGGAGGATTTTCTAGTACAGGTTTAACAGAAGACATTATGGGAGATATGGATTAACAGTTTTCTCAAGAATAAATAAAAAAGGCTACTCAATGAGTAGCCTTTTTTATTTATTCCTCTTTATTGTCTTTTTCAATGTCAGGACTTTTCTTTTTCTTAGGTTTTATAATAGTAAACAAAAGCTCCTCTGTAACATCGTCAAACTTAATATTGATAATACTTCCT
>JAESUI010000122.1 GCA_016763135.1 Flavobacteriales bacterium | reverse complement strand
AGACTCAGGAAAACATTAACATTATTACCTATTCTAATCAGTCAGGTTGGCTCTTCACAATACATACAAAGCGATGCAAGCAAAAAATTTGACGCCCTACTCCAATATGTAAACTACGCTTATGTAGACTCCACTGATGACAACAAATTAGTCGAAAATGCTATTGTTGCTGTTCTAAAAGAATTAGACCCTCATTCAGTTTATATTCCAAAAGAAGAATTAAAGAAAATGAATGAGCCATTAGTCGGTAATTTCGAAGGTGTCGGTATTCAATTTAACATTTTACATGATACATTAGTGGTCGTTTCTCCTATTTCTGGAGGTCCATCAGAAAAAGTTGGGTTAAGAGCTGGAGATAAAATTATTGAAGTAGATGGTGAGAATATTGCTGGAATTGGCTTACAAAATAGTGATGTTCAAAAAAAACTAAGAGGAAAAAAAGGAACAAAAGTAAATGTTGGCATTAAACGTAGAAGTATTAAAGAAATTTTAAACTTTACAATTACAAGAGACAAGATTCCTATTTATAGTGTAGATGCCTCGTATATGGCTGCACCAGAGATTGGCTATATTAAAATAAGCCGGTTTGCTAAAAATACAATTTATGAATTTAGAGAAAGTTTAGCGAGGCTTAAGTCTCAAAATATGAAACATCTTATCATTGATCTTAGAGGTAATGGTGGTGGATACCTTAAAACTGCTATTCAATTAGCAGATGAAGTTTTAGATGACAAAAAGCTAATTGTTTACACAGAAGGAAATAAAAATCCGAAACAGGAATATTACACAACAACTCGTGGTGGTTTCGAGAAAGGGAAATTAGTCGTTTTAATTGATGAAGGTTCTGCTTCTGCATCTGAAATTGTAAGTGGAGCTATTCAAGATTATGATAGAGGTTTAATTGTTGGTAGAAGGTCCTTTGGAAAAGGGTTAGTACAAAAACCTTTTTCTTTACCTGATGGTTCTGCTATCAGATTAACAGTAGCAAGATATCACACTCCTTCTGGAAGGTGTATTCAAAGACCATATGACAATGGTAAAGAAGAATATTACAAAGAATTTTCTAGAAGATTTGAAAATGGTGAATACATGAATGAAGATAGTATTGCTTTACCAGACTCTCTTCAATTTAAAACATTAAATAGTAAAAGAACTGTTTATGGTGGTGGTGGAATTATGCCAGATGTTTTTGTTCCGATAGACACTACAATGTCTTCTGATTATTTTGGGAAAGTAAACCGCAAAGGCTTGCTAAATGAATTCGCTTTAACCTACATGGATTCTCATAGAAAAGAATTACAAGCTAAATACAATGATATCGCTAGCTTTAAAGAGTCATTTAATGCTGAAGAAGAAGTCTTAAATGATTTTATAGCATACGCGACTAAAAATGATGTAGAAAAGAATGAGGAACAAATAAATACATCAAAAAAACTTATCGTAATAAGACTTAAAGCTCTTATAGCTAGAAATTTATGGGACACTTCAGCCTATTTTCAAATAGCTAATGATTTAAACGACTCTTACTTAAAAGCTATTGAAGAAATAAATAGTAATACTTTTAGAAAAGAAAAATTAGTATATAAATAAGATTGGTAAATTTACCTCAAATTAAAAATTTACAGATGAAAGAAAATATTAAATTAGGATTAATTGGAGTTATCGCATTAACACTTGTTATCAATACTTTTTTTATGGATGATAGTCCTCAAAGAATGAATGCTACAGATAATGCAGTTACTCCACAAAGTAACATTGCAGCGAACCCAGCTCCAAACAACATTATCAATCCTTTAACAAATACACCATTAGGACAACCTAATATTACTCCAACTCCTGCTCCTGCCCCAAAACTATCCGAAACAAGGACTAAAACAAATATGACATTTGCTGAAATCACTCATAACTACGGTACAATTCAACAAGACTCTAAAAACACTAAAGTATTTAAGTTTACCAATACAGGTAAAGATCCATTAATTATTGAAAGTGCTGTAGGAAGTTGTGGATGTACAGTTCCTCAGTTCCCGAAAGAACCAATTAAACCAGGTGAAACAGGAGAAATTGAAGTTGTTTACAGCCCAGGAAAACAACAAGGAGCTCAAACAAAAACAATTACCATTACTGCCAACACAGACCCTATTACTACTACTATAAATATTTCTGCGAATGTTGAAGTACCTAAGTAGACTAAAAAGTTAAAAAATAACTAGACTTAAAAAGAGATTCTATTAATAGAATCTCTTTTTTTTATTTCAATTCTCTATAATAGTAAAGCTCGTGGGTTAATAATTCTGGATGAAATATCTTGATTAAATCTTTTAGTACAATGTGAGGATTTGCTACGCCCGATTCCCAATAATCATTCCCCGATTTATCATTTAGTCGCTTATCATTATTAAATAAATGCCCGTTTTTAACAGCCTTAAACCCTTTAAATTTTTCATCAAAACCTACAATAGATGTAATATCTCTAAAACTGTTTTGGTTTAACCAAAAATCTGCATCATAAGCTTCGTCAATAATAATTTCTTTCGATTTAACTAAGCTTGATTTTTCAATGCTATCCATCCATAAATAACTTGCACCTGCATCTTTAAATAATTGCACTTGAAATGACTCTGCTCCAGGAACATACCAAGCTCCATTCCATGGCATCCCTGTAAAAACCGTTGGTTTTATTTTAATTTTTTGAGTTAAATCTAATAAACTTAAATACTCTTTTTCTATCTCATCAAAAATAGCTGCTGCTTTTTCATCCTCATTATAAAATGCTGCTACAAACTTAATCCACTCTGCTTTTCCTAAAGGGTGAGTTTCCATATATTCAGCATTAAGAACAACATTTAAACCTAATGTTTCCATCTTATTAATGGTTTTGTTAGATGAAGCATCTATACCAAAACCCATTATAAAATCTGGGTTTTCTTCTACTAACATTTCATAATTTATACTTTGACTCTGCCCTATTTCTTTAATTGAATTAGCAGTTATGCGTTTATTGATTGTAGGGCTACTTACATAATCACATCCAGATAGTGCAATGATGGAACGCTCTAACCCTAATTTCTCTATAAAAGCAACATGAGTTAAACTCATACAAGCTATCGATTTTATGGGTGTTTTTATAAATACAGCATCTATTATCCCTTGTGGCTTTTCATTACTGTACAGTACATATTTAAAAGAAGTATTGCTCCCAACCCAGGCATTTTGTATTGTTAACAGTTTATACCCTTCAAACTGATTTATAGTAAACCCTTCCGCATATTTAATATTATTCTTGGAAATAGTTTCATTCAGATTAGCACTTAATACATCTTCTTTTTTACCAGATTGACAACTAAGAATAATTATAAAAAATGTAAATAATACTAAGCCTCTCATTCAACAAATCGTTTTAATTGACTGCTATAGAAATTCCACTCTGGTGTTTCTATTACATCCTTTATTTCATTTACACTATACCATGGCGAAAAACCATTATTCTTTGGATTTTTAAGGATATGGATACTTTGTGCTGGCATATAGCTTTGCGCAATAATGAAAGCTTTATCATTCGTTTCTTCATTCACAACAACATCTAAAACAATAACTGCGTGACCAGGAAAACCTCCCCTAATAAATACATCACCAGCTTGTATTTCTGAAATTACAACACTTTTCAATTCCTTTTCTAAAGAAGCTGTTCCAGCATACATATATATATTAGTCAAGTATTTTTTAAAACTTTTATAAGATGTATTGTTTGATGAAGAAATCCATACCACCTTATTTCCTTTTAAACTAGGGTAATAACCATTACTCCACTTCGAAAAAGGGATATTTACACCGTTTGTATAATTAAAATGTATTTTGTCATACTGATTAAAAGAATACAAATATTCTGCTCTTAAACGCATCACTGCATCAGCACACTGCTGTAAATCTTTATCTCCAACATCAATATCTAAGACATTAAACTGAGCAGTTTGATTGTATTTTACTTCTCCACTATATAGGTAAACGGTATTATCAGAACTTATAGGTAAATGCTGCAACCAGCCAGCAAAAGAATTATAATCGGTTTTAATCCGGTGGTATCCATCTGGCAATTCAATCGTATTGACTAGTGCTGATGAATAATCATATTCATTTTTCCAGAAATAAGTGTAATGAATGGTGTCTTTTTGAATTAATGTATCAACTACAATCTCTACTATGCTGTCTAGTGCTGGTACAGTAATATATTCTTCTGTTTTAGTTGTTTGACAAGAGGCAATAACACTTGTAAACAAAAACAAAGAGATATACTTAATCCTTAGCTGCAATTATCTAATTTTTAGCTTTACGATATAATAACCTGTATTAGAAGCATTGTATACTGTTTCGTATATCGAGAAATAAAGCATTCCATTAGCATCTGCTTTCCCTTTATACTTTGCTCCAGCACTTTTAGATGTTCCGCTCTCTCCAATTTTAAAAACTGCATTGCCATAAACAGGATATGTTGAAGTAGAAACATTTGCTGTAAACTTATCACTTGTAGCTCCTTTATAAGCTCCATCTGGCTTATACTTATTACCTGAAAGACTAGCAAAAGTAACTTCACCAGAGGAAATAATATCTATGCTTTGTCCTTTTTTAACCATTATTCCAGTTTTCAACCAACCCCCATTATTATTTCCGCTAATATGAGTAGTTGCAAAAAGCTTAAAGGTTTTCATTCCTCCATCAGATGCATCATAAAACATAACATCTATTTTATCAATTTTTGCTCTTGGAATCGTTAATGTTCCGTATTCTGTTTTCAATTCAATCGTTTTAAAATCATACTTTCCACCCATATTATACTCATAATCAATCGATACAATATCCTTACTCTTATAGTTATCAGATACATTATGTGCAGATTTCAGCTCATTTACAGCTGTTGATAATGAAAAATCACTAAACTCTCCAGGATCATATTCTGAAGAAAACATGATCTCCTCTATAATAGGAATAGCCGAAGCACTTAATGTTGTAATAGCTTTATAAGCATTCTCCCTAATCTCATTATTAGAATTGGAAAGCTGTTTAATTAGGTTTGATATTTTACTTTTTTGAGAATAGTCCGCATGCAAGCCTAATTCAATCGATGTTACATTTTTAATAGGGATTTCAAGTTTACCATAATCGGTAACCAATGTAATTTTAGTAATCTTTGTTGACCCTGTCACTACACTTCCATCTTTAAGACTGAGTGTAAACTCAGTTTTATTTTGTGAATTTGCTAAAAATGAAACTGTAAAAATTAATAGAAGAAGAACTGCTTTTTTCATTGTTTCGTTTTTTAATCAATGGATTCTTTATCCCAAAGGGATTGTGTAATGTTTACTCCATTCTTATAGAAAAAAGTACCTCCCCAAGCGTAAAATACGCGTTCATAAACATCAGCATGATTCCCTGTTACTTTAATTCTTTTTATTGTTATTGAGTTTCCTGCCTCTGCTACTTCCTCTGTAATCCCCTGAGGATATTTTTTTGCTAACTCATCATCTTGAGTCAATCGTTTTTCTCCAATATAAAAATCGTCTAACTCAGCATCTGCTTCTAATATTTTAGCTCGCTCTATCGTTTGTAAATCAGCAACAAAATTATTGTTGCTCTTTTTTTGTTCAGCCAGTTTAACTTGAAAATCTTTATACCTCTGTTCTTGAGATTGTGTCGTTGCTCCTAGCTCCTCAATTGCTTTAACTATTTTGGCATTAGATTTCACTCGCTTTACATCTGCCTGTTTTTGGTTAGCTAACTCATATTTTACAACTGTTTTTTTATACTCATCAACCATATAAGCATCTTCATAGTATTTCTGTTCCTGTCTTTTAGCATTTTTCAAATAATCACTCTCAATCTTTGCTAAAACTTTTTTATAAGTTTCCCTTTCATTTTCTGCTCTTTCAATTCTTGAGTTCTCCAACTGATCTATCCTTTCCTTAAACTTTACTAATTCATCAACATTCAGTTTATAATAATTTGTTTTTTTAATCTGCTGTTTCGTCATTTCATCATAAAGATCTTTGATTTCTTTTCCATTTTCAGCTGTTCTATCAATAGCTGCAGTAATTCTAATTTCTTCTTCTTTTGCTAATTCGGCTTTATATTCATCAACGTCAATTTCCAATTCTTCTCTTCTTTTTTTATTTCTTGCCTTATTCTTCTCCCTTTCTTTAGTCATATTTCCTATCTCAATCCTATTACTTTCTCTCATCTTATCCCCTCTTTCCATCATCATCACTTCAGCCTCAGTCAGATTATCAACATATATATAATGTGTTTCCATTTTTTCTTTACTTAACTCTTGTTGCTCTTTTACGAATTCTAATTCTTCTTTAGTATATTCAGCTAATTCTGAATCAGCTTCGTTTCTTCTTTTATCCGCAGATTTAATTCTATTGTTTTCTGCCTTTTCCAACATCTTTGCTGTTTCTAATAAAGTTTTATTATTTTCTATATGGTATTTATTTCCTCTTTCCGTTTGCTCAATAAAATCAGCAATATATTGATCCTTTTGATCGTTGGCCTTACTAGTCCTATCTATTCCTGCTGTAATTCTAATTTCTTCTTGCTCATTAAACGCATTTTTATTCTCCTGTAGTAGTTTGTCTTTATTAGTTTTTCCCTTTCCAAACAATTCAGCCATTCTAGCTTCAATTTCTTTTTCTTTTGCATTAGTAATTGAAGCATTAGAACCTGAATAGGTATTGTTAGACACCACGACTTCCTCAGTTTCGTTTGCTTTAATCAATAACCCTACAATCTCTTCTAACTTCCCTTTCGGATATTTTTCGTTTGTATAAAGATCTAACGCAGCTTGGTAGCCAACTTGAGCTTTAATATATTCTTTCAGTTTCATTTCTCTATCCGCTTTATATATTAACTTATTGTACTCAGCTCTTTTTTCTTTTTCTGCTAAACCAGCTGCTTTAGCATCTTTATTATTCTCAGCTAGAGCAGCTAACAGTTGATTAATCTCATCAATTTTTTCTTTAGGATATGCTTTGTCAGGCATTAAACCTAATGCCTGTTCATAGTTTGAAATAGCCTTGGTATATCTTTTTCCAGACAACTCTCCATCAGCAGTTTTTATGAAAGCATTGTATCGTTCTTGTTTTTGTTTTAATGCATTATTTGTCAATGTTATTTCAGCTTCATTAGCTGCTATTTCAGCTAATAATCTTTCTATTTCTTTTATTTGATCCTTAGGATAATATTCTGCAGATTTCAATGATAAAGCAGATTTGTAATTACTTTTTGCATCTGCATATTTTTTTGCTCCAAATGATTGATCTGCCTGATTTACATAATCATTATACTTCTTATCTAACTCTTCTTTTGCTAAATTAACATTAGCTTTATCTGACTCTATCTTAGCTAAAAGATCCTTTATTTCTTGCAATTTATCTTGAGGATATTTCTCTCCTGGAATTACACCAAGCGCTTGATTATACTTTCCTTCTGCTTCTTGATAATTTTTGCCTATTAACTCCGCATCTGCTTCAGCCACTAAAGCATCAAAATACTCTTTTTTCTTTCTTTCTGATTCTTCTGCTAACTGATCCTCTTCTAACTTTTTAGCTATTTCAGCTAATTTCGCTTCAATTTCTATTAGCTTATCTTTTGGGTACTGCTCATCAGATTTAATTGCTAGAGCTTCAATATATTTCAACTTAGCTTGTCTATAATTTTCAAATCCAAAAGCATTATCAGCTAGTGTAATTGCTTCTTGATATTTAGCATCCCGCTCTCCATCAGCTAATTTAGATGCTGCTTCTTCCGCTTTTTTCTAAGCAATTTCTGCGAACAAATCATCAATCTCTTTTAGCTTATCTTTTGGATATTGTT
>JAESUI010000121.1 GCA_016763135.1 Flavobacteriales bacterium | reverse complement strand
AGATCATATTTTAAATAAAGGGACTCAAAAAGGGGATCGAACAGGAACAGGAACAATTAGTTGTTTTGGTTACCAAATGCGATTCGATTTAAGTGAAGGTTTTCCGTGCTTAACTACTAAGAAGTTACATTTAAAATCTATTGTTCATGAACTACTATGGTTTATTAATGGTGATACCAATATTAAATACTTACAAGAGAACGGTGTGAAGATTTGGGATGGTTGGGCAAATAAGGATGGAGATCTAGGTCCTGTTTATGGTTACCAATGGAGGAACTGGAATGGAGATGGAATTGATCAGATTACAGATTTGATTAACGAAATAAAGAGAAATCCAAATAGTAGAAGGCTTTTGGTTTCTGCATGGAATCCAAGCGTAATGCCAGATACTTCTGTTTCTTTTGAAGAAAATGTAGCCAATGGAAAAGCAGCATTACCTCCTTGTCATGCATTTTTTCAATTCTATGTAACTGATGGAAAACTTTCTTGCCAGTTATATCAACGAAGTGCAGATACTTTTTTAGGCGTACCGTTTAACATTGCATCTTATGCTTTGTTTACCATGATGGTTGCCCAAGTTTGTGGATTAGAATATGGAGATTTTATCCATTCTTTTGGAGATGTTCATTTGTATAATGACCATATAGAACAAGCCAAATTGCAGCTTTCTAGGGAGCCTAAAAAATTACCAACTATGAAAATGAATCCTAACATTAAAAGTATTTTCGATTTTAAATTTGAAGACTTTGAGTTGAAAGATTATGAACCACATCCACACATCAAAGCATCAGTTTCGTTATAATGGAAAAACTTAACCTACCTCAATATCCAATTAAATTAAAAGAGGAGGGAGGAGTCAAGTATATATTTGATTCTATTCGAAAAAAATACTTGGTGTTATTACCTGAAGAATGGGTGAGACAAAATTTTATCCAATATTTAATAAACGATAAAAATTATGCAGCGAGTTTAATTGCTATAGAAAAAGGATTAAAACTAAACGAATTGCAAAAACGAGCAGATATAGTTATTTATAATAACCAAGCTCAACCTATTGTTTTAGTAGAGTGTAAAGCACCAAAAGTTAAGATCAATCAAGAAGTATTTGAGCAAGTTGCACGTTATAATATGGTATTTAAAGTGCCTTATTTAGTGGTAACTAATGGAATTGAGCATTACTGTGCTAAAGTAGATTTTCAAAAAAATAGCTTTGAGTTTTTAGAAGAGATTCCGGATTATTCTGAGCTTTAGATTATTTCTTTTGATTAGCTCTATTTAATTCTTCTTGGGCACTATTGCTCTGTTGCTTTCTCTTTTTTAAGAAACGGTTTCCATATCTATAGACCAAATTAATACGGAATATTCTAGTTTCCCAAGAAGACTCTAAGTCAACATCCATGTTCGAGTACTTAATGTTTGCTGTCCAATATTCATAAAAGAGATCATCTACACTAGCTGAAACAGATAAACGATTTTCGAAAAATGTTTTTTTTGCTCCAAAACTAACACCATATAAACTATTCGATTCCATTATTCCCTCTATATTACTGCTGGTATACCAAGCAGAAGCTTCAATTTTAAACGTTTTAGTTATTTCAGAAGAAGCTTCGATAAACAATGTGTAATTAAATTTTTCTTTCTTATAGATAGCATCTAAGTATGGGGCATCATATTTTTGGTAGTTTGTTATTATACCACCATATCCTTCAAGAAATTTGATGAAATCTAATGGAAAAAACAAGCTGGCTCCGTATTTTTCTAATTGATTAAGGTTTACAGTTGTCGCAAAAGAAACACCAGAATTATCATCTTGTTCAGTTACAAACATCAAGACATCAGAAGTTTTATTATACTCTAGATTAAAGAAGGGTTGATTTTCAAACGTTAAAGAGAATTTTCCACTATGGGTTAGTTCAGGTTTTAAATTGGTATTCCCTTTTTCAAAAGTGTAGGGGTCTAAATAAGAAATAAATGGATTTAAAGTATTGTATGACGGCCTTTGTATCCTGTAACTGTAGGCAAAATTAGTCCCTAATTTTTTCGATATAGGAATCGTTACTCCAGCACTAGGGAATAATTTAGAAATTGTTCTGTCATTTGTCGAATCTATTGTAACAGAATAACCTTCAGAAATAGAATGTTCATATCTAAGTCCAGCATTAAAGCTAATCTTTTTACTATTAAAATTTTGCATGATGTAGGCAGCATAAATTTGTTCATTAAAAATAAAATGATTTGAAAGAGAAATGTTGTTTATAAACCCATTACCGTTATTTTCAATGTACGCTTGTAAGTCACTATCCACATTTGCATAGCTAAATTTTAATCCACTTGTGAGTTTAATTTTTTTCTTAAAGGGTAAAGTTAAATCAAGTTTGGCAGCATAAATATCTGTTGCGCCAGGTTCTGCATTTTTCTGGGATGGGTAAATCACATTGTAATCAGCATTTGTTGTTATAGTAGATGAATTTTGATTGTCATAAGAACCATAATTAGTCGTAAAACTTAATTTCTTCCCATTTGTATCCAAATCAATATTGTAATAAAAGTTTGCTGAATTGTAATACCACTTCTTCTCCATTGTATTATAGGTTTTTAAAGTGAAAATAGTATCTGTATCTAAGCTTTCTATAGAAGTATTGTTTTCATGAGTTCTATTATTATAGCTTTGAATATGTCTTAATGATAACCCTAAGGATTGTTTTTCGGTAAGGTTATAGTCAAATCCACCATTGATTCTATAAGTCTTTGGATAGCTTGGTTGATATGTGTTTTGATTATATGTTTCATTTCCAACCTTACGCTCTAAAATTAAATTTTCTACATAAGTATTATAACTATATCCACCATTGGCAAAAACATTTAGTTTATTTTTTCTATGGTTTATTGAGCCTCCAAGTGAATATTTAGCTAACTCTCCATATCCATAACCTGTCCATAATGCGCCATTAGTACCTGATAATCTATTTTTCTTTAGAATGATATTTATTACACCTCCTGTTCCAGTAGCTTCCATTCCTGCATCTGGCTGTGATATAACTTCAATTTTATCAATATCTTCAGCAGGTAATTCACTCATAAGTGTTTGCATATCTAAATATTGGGTAGGCCTTCCATCAATTAAGATGGTGACATTTTGATTTCCGGCTATGGATATTTTATTATTTACAACTAAAATTCCGGGAATTTTTTTCATAACATCTTTCATAGATCCACTGACTCCAGTGATGTGTTCAGAAACATTTACAATCATTTTACCTGCTTGCTGTTCTAGAAAAGGAACTTTGGCAACAACTCCAAAAGTTTCCAAATTTTCTGATGAAACTGAAGTGTTACAATCAACTGTCATTATTGTGCCCTTTTTAAATTCAATTTGTTCGGAATAATAATCTTTATAGCCTAGCGTAATTATTTTAATAAAATAATTACCATCATTCATTTTTTCTAGATAGTAATTCCCATTTTCATCAGTGATGGAAGCTTTTACAATAGAAGAATCAGAGACGTTTATTGCAATTGCATTTGCAAAAGGAATTGGTTCCTTGTTACCTGCATCTATAACTCGCCCAGAAATTTGAGCTCCAGCATTCAATGAAATAAAAATAATTAGAAATGGGGTTATTACTTTTAAGAAGATTTGGGCCATTAAATTTCTTTGTTATAAATTTCTCCGAAAATATATATTATACCTGTTAAGTGTAACGAAAACGGAAAAAGTTACAAAATTATTTGATTTTCTTATAATGTAGTATATAGAGGCTTCTTAGTGAATGAATTTTTAAAAGAAATTTCTGACTATTCTGAAGTTTAAGTCTTAACAAAAATCAGATACAACTATTGGTTGTAAAACTACGTCTGACATGGTAGTTACTATTTAAATAATTTGTTTATTTTTAACTTATGAGAAACTCTCTTTTTTTACTGTTATTAGTCTGTTTTACAACAGTTTATTCGCAACATGCTAAGGTTAATTTTGCATTAAAATTTGAGCTAGAAAAACAAAATAATCCAGCAGTTTTATTCCCATTGTTTGTTATCGGAGATGCTACTAAGATTAGTCTAGAAGTAATTCGGTTAAAGGGAGAAGTAATAAGATCTGTAAATAACATTGTACAAGTAAAATTGCCAGTATCTACTATTGAAGAGTTTTCTAAAAATGAATTTGTTCAGAGTATCCCTTTTTCTTTTTCAAAAGGTCAAACTTTAAATGATACCATGATTATTCATAATAATGTAGTTCCTGTGCATGATGGAGTGAGTCCATTGCTTAAGCAATATACAGGTAAAGGAGTTGTTTTTGGCATTATAGATACTGGGCATGATATTGACCATCCTGATTTTAAAGACACTTTAGGTAGTACAAGGATTTATAGAATTTGGGATCAAGTGAGTGGAGTATCTTGGGATTCAGCATCCATTAATAATGGTACTTGTACGCATACTGATTATAACCTTAATGGACATGGAACACAGGTTTCTGGCATTGGTTCAGGAAATGGATTGGCATTAGGAATGTTTAAGGGAGTTGCTCCAGAAGCAACTATTGTTGTAGTTGCAAATGATGATACTGCCCCTAATTGGTTATTTACAATAGTTGATGCTGTTGATTATATATTTAGAGTAGCAGATTCTTTAAATATGCCTTGTGTAATTAATGTAAGTCTTGGAGATTATTTTGGATCTCATGATGGCACTGATCCTGCAGCACTATTAATAGATAGTATTATTAATTATAAACCAGGTAGAGCATTGGTTTGTGCTGGCGGGAATGCAGGGTTCTTTAATTGGCATGTAGAACAAACAGTAACGGCCGATACATCATTTACATGGTTAAAGTACAATGCTGTTTCAGCACTAGGTTTCGGTTCTGTGTTTTATGAAGTTTGGTCAGATACGGTCGATTTTAATAATGTTCAGTATGCATTTGGAGCTAATTTACCTACGGGTACTTTCGAAGAAAGAGGTAGAACACCATTTTTTAATATTAAGAATAGATTAGGTACCTATATCGATACTATTAAAAATGGGAGTAATATCTTGGCTATAGTAGAAACTTATGCAGAAATACAAGACGATAAATATTTACTTCAAGTACTATTAAATGAACCAGATTCAAATACTTATAACTTTAGTATGCTGAGTACAGGTACAGGGAATTATGATTTTTGGTCACATCATTGGTTGGGAACTTCATATATAGTTGAAGATAGTTTGCCATCAATAGCACAATATCCTCCAATGGCTTTTTATACCCTACCAGACTCGGCCAAGACAACTGTAAGTAGTTTTAGTTGTTCCCCCAATTTATTAACAGTTGCCAATTTTGTTAACCGTAAAACTTATCTAGATGTAGATACTGTTGAACAAGTAATGCCTGCAACTGCTGGAGAAAAAGCAGAAAGATCAAGCCTTGGGCCAGATAGAAGAGGGAACATAAAGCCTGATATAGGAGCAACTGGAGATAATACAATTGGTCCGAGAGGAGCAGCTTCATTAGCTGCGCTTTTAGGTGCGGGAGGCGGTTCTTTAATTGGAGTTGGAGGTATGCATGCTAGAAATGGAGGGACTTCAATGGCATCTCCTGTTGTTGCAGGGACAGTAGCGTTGTATTTTGAAAAATGCCCTAATGCAACTATGGCTGAAGTTAAAGCCGCAATTCTAGGAACAGCAAAACAAGATGCATTTACAGGAGCAGTTCCTAATTCAGCTTTTGGTTATGGAAAAATAGATGCTTTTGCAGCGCTTAATAATTCTAATTATAGTTTGAGTATCTCACCAGATAGAAATGTTTGTGAAGGAGATAGTATTTTAATTTTTGCAGGAAGCTATTCTTCTTATTTGTGGTCAACTAATGGTACGAACAACTTTATATATGCAGATACTGCTCAACAAGTTTTTGTTACAGTAACCAATACAAGCGGCTGTAAATCAATCTCAGATACAATTGATGTGATATGGCATCCTTTACCACTTACCACTTCAATTATTGTACAGGGTAATAATGATTCTCTTTATTATCCAACTAATTTGAACATACAATGGTATTACAACAACTCATTGATTCCTTTTGCTACCGATACTTTTCATCATGCCCTAAATAATGGTAATTATTATGTGGAAGTAACCGATAGTTTTGGGTGTAAAAATACTTCAGACACAGCAAGCATTATTATTCTTGGAATTGAAACGAATGATGATGCTGGTTTTTCGATTTATCCAAACCCAACCAGTGGGCAATTAACAATAGAGTTTGAAAATGATGAAATTGAATCAATTGCTGTAATAAACTTATTAGGAGAAATAGTATTGGATAAAAAGGTTAATGGACGACAATTAAAATTAGACATTACTAATTTTGCTGAAGGAGTTTATTATATTCGATTAAGGTCTAAAAACAATAAATACCTCCAAAAGCTAATATTGTTGCGTTAGTGAAACTTTATTTTTGATTCATCCACTTGAGTGGGTGACTTAAAAATTATTAGCTGAACTAATCCCGTTGAAAAACGGGATCTGATAGAGAGAAGTAATACCTTTAGTAAAATACATTAAGCACGATAAACTCATTATGCTTACCTTCGTTATATGTTTCATCATCTTTGTAAAATAAAATCAGTTATCCTTATTCTTACCATATTACTGGTACAGATAGGATTTTCTCAAAAAATAGATGAAACACTTCCTCAAACAGTAATTTTTAAAGTTAAGGAGCAGCATAGAACTAAGTGCTCAAATACTAAGATAACCATTCCACTATTTAACAAAATCATCTCAGAAATTGGGGTAATTAAATTGGAAAAGATGTTTCCAAACAAAGATGTGGAAATCATAGAGGGAAACATGGATTTGTCATTAATCTATGAATTAAAATATGCTAACTCATATACTGTAAGTGAGGTGATTAGGAAATTGAAGAAACTAAAATTGGCAGAATATGTTGAACCTTATTATTTGCCGAGGCTGACTTACACACCAAGCGATACTTCGTTGTCTAATCAATATTATATTAATTTAATTAATGCAGAAAATGCTTGGAACATTAACACAGGAGATACCACTATTGTTATAGGAATAACAGATTTGGGTTGGGATCCAACTCATCCAGATTTAATAGGAAATGTAAAAGTAAATTATGCAGACCCGATAAATGGAAGTGATGATGATGGGGATGGTTATATTGATAACTACTTGGGCTGGGATTTAGGAATGAACGATAACAATGCTTTATGGGAGTCTTCAGGGCATGGGGTAAATGTAACAGGAATTGCAGCTGCAGTAACAGATAATGTAACAGGAATTGCAGGTGTAGGTTTTAATACAAAATTTTTACCGATTAAAATTTCAAATAACGTTGGTCAGTTAACAAAAGCCTACCAAGGAATCGTTTATGCAGCAGACCATGGTTGTTTTGTAATTAATTGCTCTTGGGGAAGCAATGTTCCATCTCAATTTAGTCAGAATGTCATTGATTATGCTACAATTAATAAAGGTTGTTTGGTTGTTGGAGCAGCAGGGAATGATAATGGAGAAAGTACTTTTTATCCAGCTGGATATGATGGAGTTTTAAGTGTTGGAGCAACAGATCCTAGTGATATTAAAACGAGTGTGTCTAATTATGGTTATTATGTGGATGTATCCGCTCCGGGTGAAGCAATGTGGACCACCGGACCTAATGGTGGTTACGGACAAAATGGAGGTACATCAATGGCTGCTCCAGTGGTTTCTGGAGGTGCAGCGTTGTTAAAAGCACAATTTCCATCGTATAATAATTATCAGATAGCAGCTTTAATACAAGCAACGGCAGATGATTTGAATGTTCTTAATCCTAGCTATATTGATAAGCTCGGGAGTGGAAGGTTAAATCTGTTTAATAGTATTTCAGCTTCTTCTGTCCAGTTTTTAGAGTTAACTAAACACATAACGGTAGATAATAACAATAACATTTTTGTGTTTGGTGATACGCTTTATGTTGAAGGATTTTTTCAAAACTATTTGGATTTTATTTCAGGAGTAACAGTAACGCTTACATCTTCTTCTCCTTATGTAAATATTATTGATGGGACAACAAATTTGCCTAATATGAGTACGCTGACAACAACATCAAATAATGCAGATAAATTTGTGGTTGAGGTATTAAATGGAGCGCCATTTAACGAGGTAGTTATATTTAAAGCTGTTATTACCAATGGAACATTTACCAATAACGAATATTTTACGGTAATACTTAATCCAGATTATATTGATTTAGCGGAGAACTTAGTTGCTACAACTATTACTAGCAATGGTAAAATAGGATATAATGATACCAATAATTCTATTGGATTGGGTTTTACCTATAGTGGAGAGCAATTAGTTTATGAGGCTGGTTTTATGATTGGTGATGGAACGACCCGTGTGGCAGATGTAGTAAGAGGGGTCTCTAATCAAAATCAAGATTTTAGCTCACAGCAAAATGTACAGTATAACCCACCATACACTTCTGCATTAGATCTGTATGGTATCACAAACGATTCTCCACTAGCTAGCCCAATGGGGATTAGCATAGAACAATTTTCTTATGCTTATCCAAACGCTCCAGACGATAAATATGTAATTGTGGTTTATGATATTGAGAATACAAGTTTAACTTCTTTAACTAATCTGTATGCTGGTATTTTTGCTGATTGGGACATCATTGATTACACCACTAATAAAGCAGAATATGATTTTACTCGGAAAATGGGATATGCTCACTCATTAAATAATGACACTATTTATGCAGCCATAAAAGTATTGTCAGCTAATGTTGGGTTAACTTACTCGTTAGATTTAGATGGGAGTGGAGGTATTGATGCCAATGGAGGGGGATTTACTACTTTAGAAAAATACGGAACATTGTCTACGAATAGAAATGCTGCTGGTGGTGCTAATGGAGCAGATATAGCCCATGTTGTTTCTACAGGGAATTTTAGCTTAAACCCAGGAGAACATGAAATAGTAGCTTTTGCAATTATTGCTGGAGATAGTTTGTCTGATATACAAGCAAGTGCAGATGCTGCACAGGTTCATTATGATAATGATGCACTAAGTATTGAAGAAAATATTGAAGATAAATTTAGACTATATCCTAATCCAACAACTGGAGAGTTAACCGTTCTTAGTGATGAAAAGATTGTATTGATAGTAATTAGGAATATGTTAGGAGAGACTATTCAAAAATTCACTTCATCTAAAATTGATATTTCTTCTTACCCTAACGGGTTTTATTTTGTTGAGGTAGTTACTGAAAAATCAAAGAGAATAGAAAAGATAGTTCTTGCTAAATAGTTAGTCTTTTTTAAGCAACTCTCTTAATTGATCTTTACTATCCTCAAAGTTAAACGCAGTATAGAGTTTTTCATAATTGTCAATATCAAAAGTGTAAGTAAACATAAACTTGGCAAAATCTAATCGGGTTTCTTCAAATTCAAACAATACAATTAACTCTTTAGTTTGGTCAACTAGTACACAAGCAGAATCCATATCTTGAATAGCTATTTTCACTTTCTCTAATTTACTTTCCTCTAAATTTTCTGTAAGGATTGCAGCTCTTAATTCACCTAATTCATCAGCTTTAATAGGAAACGGACAACCAATTCTTCCTTCATAATCTTCTAACTTGTAGTAAGTTGCAAAAGGAACTATATAGGTAGTATCTTTTATGGTAGAGTCTTTTGAAGCGGTATCAATAGGTAATTCGTTATTGATAATGAAATTAACTATTAATTGATCTTTAGATTTAGGGTAGGAAGCTGCTGGTACAACTTTTTTTAATTGAATAGCTTTTTTAGATACGTTGTAGATGTGAGCTAAACCATCATCAATTAGATATATGTTCTTTTTGATTATGATTGTATCATTTTCAAAATCTATTTTAACATTATAAGCCATGTTACCTCTCAGATGGTTTACTTTAATGTTGGTCTTAAAATCTTGGTGTTGTTTAATGTGGTTAATACTAACTTGAAAAGGTTTGTTACTCGTACCTTGAAAAATAACAGCAGCAGTTTGTGCTTGTGCTGTAATTGAAAACAATGCAAATAGGATAAATCCTACTATTTTTCTCATATTTATTTTTCTATACACCATTAACCAAATACTAAAAACTAACTTCCAAACAGTTCATTAAAACTAAAAGTATCTTTTAAACGCACACCTTTCTCGGTATGTTGTAAAGTGCAACATTCATTTACATTGTCATGCTCAAAAAATAGCACATATTCTTTGTCTGCAGCTTCTTTTAAGAACTTCCCTTTTTCATCCATAGTTAATAAAGGACGAGTGTCATAACCCATTACATAGGGCAAAGGAATGTGCCCAACAGATGGTAATAAATCAGCCATAAAAACAACTGTTTTGTCTTTGTATTTAATGTGTGGTATCATTTGAGCATCAGTGTGTCCATTAACCATTAGAATATCAAAATAATCAAATCCCTCAATATCAATATGTTTTAGCTGCCCAAATTCCTGCACCGGAATTATGTTTTCTTTTAAAAAAGATGCTTTCTCTCGTTGATTACGCATTGTAGCCCATTGCCAATGTTTACTATTACTCCAATAAGTAGCATTT
>JAESUI010000120.1 GCA_016763135.1 Flavobacteriales bacterium | reverse complement strand
GGTACAAATAGATGTTACAACTGTAACTGGAGATTCCACCATCATAGAAGGTTGTGCTGGTGCAGTATTGAATTTCACTAGACCTGACACAAGTGGCTCTTACACCGTGTTTTTCAATATTGGAGGTAATGCTATAAATGGAGTTGATTATAACCCTATTGCTGATAGTGTAACTTTTCAGCCAGGTTTTGATACTACAAGTTTAACCATTATTCCTATTTTAGATGCCTTAGCAGAAGGACAGGAAACAATTATTATTACTGTTTTCACCATTAATGCCTGTGGAGATACTAATATATCAATAGGAATTATATACATTTTAGATTTACCAGACATGCTAACTTTTGCTCCTGATACTACCTTACAATGTCCTTTATCTACACTTCCTATTTCTGCATCTGCATCTGGTGCTGCACCACCTTTCACTTATTCTTGGACAAATTCTCAAGGAAACCCAATTGGAAATACTTCTACAATTCTTGTACAGGGATTACAAACCGACACCTTTTATGTTAGTATAACTGATAGCTGTAATTTAATAACAATAACCGATACCGTTATTCTAACGTTAGCTATTCCTCCGCTTACATTAACTGTACCTAATGATACATTAATTTGTCCAGGAGATCAAGTCATCATAACAGCATTTGGTGGTGGTGGACAACCAGGTTACACTTACCAGTGGAATCCTGGAGGGATTAATGATTCTACAATAATTGTAAACCCATTAGTAACAACAAGTTATGTAGTCCAGATGATAGATGTCTGCAACACTATAACTATGTTTGATACCGTTGTGGTTAATGCAAATTACACCCCAATGACAGTTACTATTCCTCTTGTGGAATCGGTCTGTGTTGGTATTCCCATGGAAATCTCTTCAGTTATAAATGATGGTAGGCCAAACTATTCTTACAGTTGGTCAGATGGAACAAATGTATTTAATGGTAACCCTTTCTTTTACCCAACAGACAATCCAGCATTGCTTACATTAAATTTAGTAGTTACCGATTTATGTGGAAACCAAGCAATAGGAGCAATTGATATTGAAGTAATTGCTTGTGCAGTTGTTGTTCCTAATGTAATTACCCCTAATGGTGATGGAATGAATGACTTCTTAGTTTTTGAAAATTTAGAGTATTTCCCAAATAACCATTTAGTGGTGTACAACCGTTGGGGTCAAAATTTATTTGAAACAGATAATTACCAAAACAATTGGGATGGTGATAATCTTTCTGATGGAACTTACTTCTTTATTCTTGAATTAAACAATTCGAATAATACCATGCATAAAGGAACATTTACATTGTTTAAATAAGCAATTTGAAATTTAACACATTTAAAAAGCCTGAGGTTTACTTCAGGCTTTTTAAATACTCGTAATATTCTAACTTCTTTGGTCTTCTTAGCTTTAAAGAAGAAAGAGTATGATACTGGTGTTTTTTTAAGAATCTAATTTGCATATCATTCCACTCTTTCTCAGTAAACTCATACCCAAATTCTTTAAGTTCATTATACAATGTGTCGGCAATTTTATTGACATCGTTTCTCCCTAAATAATCATAATCGGCATCACTCATTATTTTTTCGAGCAAGGTGGTGGGATGAGATTTTAGTCTTGTAGTTAAAATAACATCCCCTATTGTTATTATCTGTTTATCATTATATCCAAAAGCTGGTAATATTTCATTAATCATCTTAACTGCCAATACTTCATTGTGTTCATATTGATAAACAAATCCAGCATCATGATACAAAGCTGCAGTATTGATAATCAATTTTTCATCCTGATCTAAATTTTCTAACTCTGCTATTTTTATTGACACCTCATATACATCCATGGTATGATGAATACCATGATAATAAAGATTAGGACTTAACTCAGTCTCTAATCGCTCGATAATATATTTCTTTGCCCCTTTAAAATCTACCATCACAAATTAATTCGTTGTTTAAATGCAGCATTAGGAATTTTCCCTTCCTTATCCTCAGAATATTTTTCATTTATTCGCTGCACGAAATACATTGCAATTTTACCTTTATTTTTTTGCTTCCACATTACCCCTATGCTCACAATCAAAATAATCTTTTATTACTTTATATGTAACTTCAGATACATTTACCGCTCCTGCTTCCCCACTTGATTCTAATCGAGCAGCTGTATTAACAGTATCTCCCCAAATATCGTAAGCAAACTTTTTCTTACCAACAACACCAGCAATTAAATCGCCTGTGTGTATTCCAATCCTCAACTCAAAATAAGGCAAATCCTTTTCTCTCCTATCCTTAATATATTCATCCATAAATTGAGCAATTTCTAACCCAGCCAATGTAATTAATATAGGATTGTTAGAATCTTCTTTAGGAAGACCAGCGGCACACATATATGCATCTCCAATAGTTTTAATTTTTTCTACTCGATATTTCTCAACAATATCATCAAAATGAGAAAAACAATAATCTATCTCTGTAACCAAATCTGCAGAAGTTAATTTTTCTGCTAAAAATGTAAATCCTTTAAAGTCTGTAAACATGACCGAGGCATAATCATAATGCCTTGCTTTTGCTTTTCCATACTTTTTTAATTCTTCAGCAGTTTCTTTTGGCAAAATATTAAGCAGCAATTCTTCTGTTTTATGTTTCTCGTTTTCTAACTGTTCAGTTCTTACCGCAATTTTATCTTCTAATATTCTTTGCTTCCTTCGAGTTTGCCCCTCTCTCAATCTAATAACAAACCAAACCAACAAAACCGATGATAACACACAAACTAAATAAAACCACCAAGCATTATAATAAGGAGATTTAATAGAAAATTTAAAGGTTTTAACAGATGTTTCTTTACCTAATATATTTTTTGCTTTAATGTGTAAAACAAAATCTCCTTCAGGTATATAAGGTAAATCGATGTAGTGATTCTGACTCCATTCTGACCAATCATTTTTTAACCCTTCTATATAATACTTAAAATTAATAGCATTTGATTTAACAAAATATGGAGCAGAAATATTAAATCTCAACGAATTTTCATCATAATCTAATTCCAAATTATTTTTAGAAAGTAATGCGCCATTTTTCCCAACAATAAAATTTAGGTATACATCGAAAATCTCTTGATAATCTTTTCTAATGTTTAATATTTTATAAATAGAATTGTTGTTATCTATAATCCAGATATTGCTTTTCGAATCAACATAAATATTACTAATATCATCAAACAATTCTAAAAATTCTTCTGGCAAATTAGAGTAATGAGAAAGTTCATGTAAACTCACCCATTTAAATTCATTAAATACCCAAGTAATATTTTTTTGTGAAAAAATGTATTTAGATTGCCCCGTAAATCCTTTATTAGTTTTTTGGTTATAGAGAATGGAGTCTTTTTTCGCATTATAACTATACAAGCCTGTAGAAAGAAAGAAATAAGGAATATTAAAAACACTTCTTACTAATATCCTCTCAGTAAAATCTGTTTTAAAAGTATAAGGTTTGATGTTTACAGGATAGCCCGCATTATCAAACAATATGTTGTAAGCTACATTTTCACAACCTATCCATAAATTATTTTTATCTAATTCTAATATCGAATATACATTCTCCTTAAAGTCTCTTAATTTATCTTCTACAACCCACTCGTTATTATTATATTTTGCAATTAACAACCCTGTTGAAGTTCCTATATAAAAATTGTTTCGGTTTACTTTTGATTGGTATATGAAATTGACATATTTATCTGTAATAATTTGAGAAGCTTTAAAATCAACTATTTGATAAAAGCCTGTATTCGCAGCAACTAAAAGCATGTCTTTATAATGTAAAAATTGTTTTGCTTTACCATCTATCCCTTCAACTTTATTGTACTTATGACTAATCGATTGAAGTGCATAAACTTTTTTTGATTGGAATTTAGAAACAGTTTTAACGGGTGTTTTCCTTTTAGATTTACCTTCTTCTTGCACCTCTTCCTCATTTACCAATTCTGGTTCTTCTACAACTTCTTCCTTTTCCTCTACTTCTTCTTCAACATATTTTGACTTTTTCTTTTTTCGCTTTCTAAAAATCTTATTCCAAATCTTTTCTTTCTTTTCTTCATCCTTCTCTACTGTCTCTTCTTTTCCTTTTTTTAAGCCAAAAAATGATTTTTTCTTTTCTTCCTTTGTTTCTCCCTTTTCTTCCTGATCTCTTTTTACCTCATTTATTTTTACTAAAACTTCTATCTCTTCATAATTCTGTACCTCAGTTAGGTAATAAACTCCCTCACTCGTAGAAACATAGATGATAGAATCAACATCTATAATAGATGTTAAATTTCCTTCTAGCCCTGGGTAATGATTTACATTTCTTATCGGTAATTTTAAATCTACCCTACTCATTCCATATTCATGGAGTAACCAAAGTCCATTATTTCTATCTATTCCCATCGAATAAATTTCATCATCAGGTAAACCTGTCTGGTAATTTAAGGTATAAATTGTTTTTTGAGTTGCCTTATTTATAACTAAACAGCCTCCAGTAATAGTAGAAATAACAAAACTTTTTGCATCTATATTTATACCTCCAGCCAAAATACTTTCCTTAATGTATTGGCTCGACTCAAATTTATATGGATGTAATTTTGACCCACTAAATAAATACAACGAATCCGAACTCGTTCCAATAAGAACTTGGGATTTTGAATATTTTAGGTAAAATAAAATTTTAACATCAAAAAATTGATCTCCACCTTTTATCGGAACTTTTATATTCTCTTTTAATTTATGAAGCCCAAGCTGACTTATATTAACGTAAACATCAGCTTTATTAATAAAGAAACCCGTATAAGGCTCTCCAGCCTGAGCAGGCCATTGTTTAATTTTTTTTGTTTTTAAATTGAAACGGGAAATGTAATGAGAACTATAAAAATAAATATCTCCATTTAATTCAGTGATGGATTCAATATCCCCAACATTTCTTTTATTAGCTACTAAAGATGCATATTTATAAACTCCATCAGCACCTTTTATTAATAAACCAATATTGTTTTTACAGCCAACAAATATTTGATTAGAATTATCATCATAAAACAGACTTAAAGGAGCACTTGGAG
>JAESUI010000119.1 GCA_016763135.1 Flavobacteriales bacterium | reverse complement strand
GATTTGGAACATTTTCAATTTCTGCTAGAGCTGCAAGAAGTGGTAGAAATCCTCAAACAGGAGCTACTATTCAAATTAAAGCTAAAAAAGTAGCTAAATTTAAAGCTGGAAAAGCATTAGCTGAATCAGTAAAATAATTAGTGAAACCTTTCCGAGTATTCGGAATAAGTTGAACTATCCTGATAGAAATTGGGATTTATTATAAAAAAAAGCCCTTCGTTTAACGAAGGGCTTTTTTGTTGTACTCTTTTTATGAATTTGGAGGTGGAGGAATGTTGTCATTACCATCTTTGTATATCACTGAGAAGATGAACAGTATAATTGCTGATGCAACAAAGATTACAAATATAGAAGACAATGATTTCCATGCTATATTTTTAACATCAATAATTTCCCAAATTCCTAAAATTGCTAAAATTGCAAAGAATAAAGTTAAAGTTGCTAGTAGTACTGAAATGCCTTTTCTGAACATAGTTTTTAAGATTTTTGTTTAACCAAATGTAATGATAAAGTAGCTAAGTAGCTGATTTTAAATGTTAAGGATTGTTAAATGTTTATTTTAATCTAAAAGACTGAGTAGCTTTATCGAAGCTAATAATCTCATCATTAAACATTTCTGTTAATTTATTACTATTAGTTATTTCGGTAGGAGAGAGGGCTTCAACTTTGTTATTGTGGATTAGCCATATTTCATCACAAATTTGTAAGGCATATTCTATTTGGTGAGTAGATATAATAACGGTTTTAGAGTGATTGGCAACTAATTCTTTTAGTAGTTTAAATACTTCCACCTTGTTTATTAAGTCAAGGTGTACAGTTGGTTCATCTAAAATAATTATCGGAGTGTTTTGAGCGATTGCTCTAGCGATATTTACTTTTTGTTTTTCACCATCACTCAATTCATTATAATTTCTGTTGGCTAAAACTTCTAATTTGCATAATTTGATGGCTTTATCAATTTCTTGATAATCTTTTTCTTTATTAATACCTAGCCAGTTAGTGTAGGGGAATCTTCCAAAAGCAATAAAATCTTTTACTGTAATTCCACCAATATCTGTTTGAGTTGTAGAAACAATACTTAATAATTTAGACCTTTCTTTTTCTGATAGATTTAAAATGTCATTACCCTCATAACTAAATGTTCCTTTAATACTAGGTAATAACCCTGCAATTGTTTTTAATAATGTAGATTTTCCTTGACCATTTCTTCCAAAGACAGCTATCATTTTATTGGTTTCAGTAACCAAATTAATATTTTCTAAAATGATTTTTTTGTCATACCCAACGGCTAAAGATGATATGTTTATTTGCTTACTCAATTTAGATTAGTAATCTTTTTGTTTTTAAGAATTATCCATATTATAAAAGGGATACCAATTAAAGATGTAATAGAATTGATTGGTAAACTTTGTTCTAGTCCTGGTAATTGAGAAATAATATCAGAAATCAGTAATACATTAATCCCTAACAGAATGGATAAGGGTATTAAAATTTTATGATCAGATGAGTTGCTAATCATCCTTGCTAAGTGAGGAATTACAATCCCTATAAAACCTATTGGGCCACAATATGCTGTAATACTACCTGTTAAAACAGAGGTGATTACAATTATAATTATTCTTGATTTTTTAATATTAACACCTAAGCTTGTGGCATATTCTTCGCCAAGTAAATAAGCATTTAAGCTTTTAGATGAAATAAAAGCCAGAGCTAGTCCAATTAATACAATTGGAGCTAAGAGCGTTAGCTGACTATTTGTAATAGAACTCAAATCTCCCATTGTCCACATTATAAAAGATTTTAGTTGTGAATCATGACTGAAATATTGAATAATTCCAATAATAGCAGTAATTACACTTCCTATCATAATCCCAAGAATTAGGACTGTCATAATATCTTTTAAACGATTAATGATAGAAAGTAAAATTGCTAATACACCAAAAGACCCTAAAATAGAAGATATGATCATTCCTGAATTTGCAGGCAAACCAATTCCGGTAACTGAAACACCTAAGAAACTCAATCCCATTATAAAAATGGCTACACCTAAACCAGCTCCAGAACTAATCCCTAGTATATAAGGGCCTGCTAAAGGATTTCTAAATAAAGTTTGCATTTGTAATCCGCTAACCGATAATGCAGCACCACAAAGTATTGCAGCTATTGCTTTTGGTAATCTTGATTCTAAAATAATTACGCTCCAACTTTCTTTTTCAGGAATTTCTCCAAAAAGTATGGCAATAATATTTTTGATAGGAATGTGAACCGATCCTAGAAATAAATCCAATATAAAAAATAGAACAGTACCAATAATTAAAGAGGCTATTAAGTAAATTGTTTTATTTGATTTTCCTTGTTTCATTAATCAAAACAAATGTAATTTTTTAAGGTTGATTTCTTCTCATAGTACGCTAACTATTTAATGTGAAAAGTTCGTTAAACAAGTTGCTTTTATCGACTAAGAATATTTATCTTTGCCGCATTAATAAGAAAAAGAAATAAACATGGCAGATTTATTTGAAAAAATAAAAGAAAATAGAGGTGAATTAGGCAAATGGTCTAAGGTTGCTCACGGGTATTTTGCTTTTCCAAAGCTAGAGGGAGAGATTAGTAATAAAATGATTTTTAGAGGAAAAGAAGTTCTTCAGTGGAGTTTGAATAATTACTTAGGGTTAGCAAATCATCCAGAAGTGAGAGAGGTAGATGCGCAAGCTTCAAAAGATTGGGGTCTGGCTTATCCAATGGGTGCTAGAATGATGTCTGGGAATACTAATTATCATGAGCAGTTAGAGGAAGAGTTGGCTGAATTTGAAAATAAAGAAGCTGCTGTTTTATTGAACTTTGGATATCAAGGAATGCTATCAGCTATTGATGCATTGATAGATAGGAATGATGTTGTTGTTTATGATGCTGAATCTCATGCTTGTATATTAGATGGATTAAGATTGCATCAAGGGAAACGTTTCGTGTATCAACATAATGATATGGAAAGCCTTGAAAAGATGCTAGAAAAAGCAGTTAAAATCACTGAAAGAACAAAAGGTGCAATACTAGTAATTACTGAAGGGGTTTTTGGAATGTCTGGTAATGAAGGGGATTTAAAGTCTATTGTTGCACTTAAAGAAAAGTATCCTTTTAGGTTATTTGTTGATGATGCTCACGGGTTTGGAACAATGGGCTCAACTGGAGCAGGAACTGGAGAGAAGCAAGGTTGTCAGGATGGAGTTGATATTTATTTCGGGACATTTGCAAAAGCAATGGCTAGTATTGGTGGTTTTATTGCTTCTACTGAGGATATTATTGATTATTTAAGATACAACATGCGTTCGCAAGTTTATGCTAAATCTTTACCTATGCCATTGGTTATTGGGAACTTGAAAAGATTAGACATGCTTAAGAATAGTCCTGAGATTAGAGAAAAACTTTGGACAATAGCAAATACATTGCAAAAAGGATTGAAAGAAGCTGGTTTTAATTTAGGAACAAGCACGACTCAAGTAACACCTGTTATTTTAGATGGATCAATACCAGAAGCAACGAATCTTACAGTAGATTTAAGAGAAAATTATGGACTTTTTTGTTCAATAGTACTCTATCCAATTGTTCCGAAAGGAATTTTAATGTTAAGATTAATACCAACAGCCATGCATACATTAGAGGATGTTGAATATACTATTAACACTTTTAAAGCAGTAAATGAGAAGTTGAAAAATGGAGAATACCACTCAGAAACGGTAGCTTCGTTTTAATAGAAAATAAAATCATTGAAATGCAGCAATTTAGATTGCTGCATTTTTTTTGATATAAACTTTTGTAGAACATTTGCAAGGAGGTAGACCGCAGTAGACACAGTTGTATTGTTTGTTAATACTGTCTTTATTCCAATAGTTATTTACTGACTTTATATAATCGAATCCATTTCTTAATAAGAGATTTTTCAAAGAAGTATTATTTCCTTTTTTCCATGCTAAGCAGCATGTAATACTTGTTAGATTATATGTTTTGTTTAAACTTTCTTTTATCAATTGGTTAGCAATTCCTTTGTTTTGATGTTGTTCAGTAATAGCAATTTGTTTGATTAAACTAATAGCTTTATACTTTTTGAAATTGTCTTTAAACCATTCTTTATCTTCGAGAATCTCGTTAATAAACTTTTCATAGGGTAGGTGTCAATTAAAATGTACCCTGTCAGTTTTTTGTTGTCAATTGAGACAGGCCCGATAAGATTAGATGAATCTATATATTGCTTTATGTAATCTTCCCTGAGAAATCCTCGTCCAAAAAACATTATTACTTAAAAGGCTGATGTCTTGTATATGGTCTTTTTGTAATAAGGTAATATGCATTTACAGTGTAAAGATTGCTAATGCAAACCCAAGGATAACAATCACGAATTTCTTTAAGTCAAACTTATGGCCTTCACTAGATTCAAATAAAATAGTGGTAGAAATGTGTAAAAATATACCAACTGCCAATGCAAGTATAATACGACTGTTCTCTAAGAAAGGTAGAATATGATTTCCAGCTAAATATAACCCTAATGGAGCAGATATAGCAAAAAGTGTTATTGCAATAATAAAAGTGATTTTTGAAATGTTTTTTGCTAGAATCATAGTACTTAATACTATTGCTATTGGCACTTTATGAATCACTATTCCAATAAGGAGAGAACTACTATGATCTAAATGGTTGTGGTCTCCATTAACTAATGCCATTCCTTCTATAAATGAGTGTAAGCAGAGGCTTATGAAAATAGCATAAGGAAAAATTGCTAAATCTTTTTTGTGTGAATGAAAATGACCATGTTCAATACCTCCAGAGAAAAACTCGAGAAGTAATTGAATCAAAAATCCTAATAAAATGAATAGGCCAATTTTTGCATCATAACCTTCAAAAATTTCTGGCATTAAATGGAGTACGCATATAGCAAGTATAAATGCCCCACTAAATGAGATTAACAGTTTAAGGTTTTTAGAAAAATTTAGTTTAAATATAATAACAGCAAGGCCACTAACAAAAGCAGAAGCAAATAAAATTATATTTACAGTTAACTCGTTCATTGTTTTTTTGCCACCAAAATTAATCTATCAGAAGTATCTTCATCAAAAGCGTTTAATTGGTAATCGCCAAAAATAGCTTCTATTTTTAAGTTAGCAGCGGTAAAGTATGATTTAAAATCATCTAATGATATTGCTTTTACTTTTTCTTGAAAGTTAAAATCTACATTGCTATTTGTGAAATTTATATCTTTAATTATATATCCGTTTTTAAAATCTCTTGTAATATTGAATGTAATTTCGTCTATGATTTTAGCTTCTTTTTTGGTTAAATTGTTAAGCACCTTTTTACAATTCATAAAATCTAATACTAGTACTCCTCCTTCTTTTAAGCTTTCTGCAATAGAGTTTATTGCCAGTTGATTATCTTGTTCTTTCTCAAAATATCCAAAACTTGTAAATAGATTAAATGCTACAGAGTAATAATTGGGTTTTAATGGATTCCTAATGTCATTAGTATAAAAATGTAAAGAGTCTGTTTCTTGTTTTTTCGCAATATTAATACTGTTTTCAGACAAGTCGAAACCATCAATATTAAATCCTAACTTGTTAATATATACAGAATGCCTTCCTTTTCCACATGCAACATCCAGAAAAAAAACATCTTTTAATGGTTTAAGATAATCAATAAGGTTAGATATGAATTCCTTAGCTTCTTTATCATCTCTATTTTTATATAAAATATGATAATAAGGAGAATCGAACCATTCTTCAAACCACTCAGTATTTTTTTTAACTTTTCTTTTCATGCCTTATAATAAAGCACAAATTTATATCTTTTAAGTAAATAGTAATACATAAAGAACATTCATTTCTATGTTTTGTAGTCTGATATGTAACATTTATCTGTTTTTTTTAAAGATTAAACTTGTTTAATTCAATCAAATTAATATCTTTGAAACTGTAATCCGAAGGCAAATAGATAATGGATAATATACATGACTTTTATAATAAGATGGAAAAAGGTAACATAATGTTATCTTTTAAGGGAGAGGTAACGTCCGACCTTTTAACGTCTATTCTTCAAATTATGGAATCTAAGATGGAGACATTAGCAGAGCCTCCAAAAATCAAGAAAAAAGTTTACAATATATTGGTTGAATGTTTACAAAATCTTTATCACCATTTAGATGATGATGATTTTAAAACCAAAATAAATGAAAAAAGTGCCTTATTTATGATAAGGAAAGTTGATGGAGAGTATTCTATCATGACTGGGAACTTTATTGCATCTGATAATGTTGAAATAATGGAAAGCAGGCTTGATACAATCAACAACATGGATAAAGAAGAATTG
Source organism: Flavobacteriales bacterium (assembly GCA_016763135.1). Taxonomy (GTDB): domain Bacteria; phylum Bacteroidota; class Bacteroidia; order Flavobacteriales_E; family Vicingaceae. The sequence goes on along the minus strand of JAESUI010000119.1, from coordinate 4,391 downwards.
AAAGTTTATTATAAAGAAGTATTGAATAATGGAGAGATGTCGGCAAAAGGTGGAGGTGGATTAGGAATGATAGACATAGCAAGAAAATCAGGAAAAAAATTGGAATATAATTTTGATCCAATTGATAATAGTTATTCATTTTTTAGTTTAAATATTAAAGTAGCACAATAAAATATATTTAAGAATGGCAGATTTAAAATTAGAAGGGTCACCTAAAACACCAACGATTGAATTTAATTCAGAAGCTGGTTATTTATTGATTAGAGGAAGATCTATTCCTGAAAATTCAATTGAATTTTACAAGCCTTTGATTGAGGCTTTAGAAACTTATAATAGTAATTCTCAATCTAACACTAAGGTTGATATTCAATTAGAGTATTTTAATACGAGTTCTTCTAAATGTATCTTAGATGTATTTAAAAAACTAGAAGCGATCAATTCAGGTAACAGTGAAGTTATTATTAATTGGTATTACGAAGAAGATGATGAGGATATGTTAGAGGCTGGTGAAGATTACCAAGCAATAATTAATATTCCATTTAAAATGATAGAAGTTGAAGAAGAATAAAAACTTCTGTATTTAATATAAAATTAAGCCGTGTTTTTCACGGCTTTTTTTATGGTTAAAACTTAGCTTAAAAAAGCAGATATCTTTGAACCATTAAATTCAACGGAAATATGATTCTGGAGAGTTGTAGATAATGAAAGACCTACATAATGAGTTCCAATAGGATACTTTTTATGGTTTCTATCCACTGATACAACTGTAGACATTTTCTTAATAGGAAAATCAAGTAAATATTTTACGCCATAGATTAGCGCTTTTCCTGAATTTAATACATCGTCAACCAATATAATAACTTTATCATTAAGTATCTCGGAAGGAATGTCGAGCTTACCCTTATTTTCTATAGGGTTTTCTTTATTAATGGTAAGTTTAACTAGGCTAATCTTTATTGGAGATATTTTATTGAGTTGCTCTACTAATTTATTTGCAAATAGGTATCCTTTTTTATCAATTCCAACAAGGATAATTTCTTTTTCAGTATGGTTATCTTCATATATTTGATATGAAATTCTATTTATTTTTGATAAGCCTGCTCGTTGTTTAATATTAGGGTTTTGCCATTAGTCATATAAAACTATATAATAGTTATTGTATTTTTTTTGAATATAACCGTATCGCCAGAACGTAATTTTTTTCGTTTTCTATATTCAACTTCATTGTTGCATTCTACTAAGCCTTCTTCTACAGCTATTTTAGCATCAGCACCAGATTCAACTAAATTTAAGAGTTTCAGTAATTTAATAAGTTCTATATAATCACTTGTTAATGAGAAATCAATAAGTTCCATTATTGTTCGTATTCAGGATCTAAAAAGTTCTCTATTACAGTATTAAATTCTTTAGGTGTTTCAAAGAAAGGGTAATGACAACTCTTCTTAATGATTTCTAAATTAGAATTTTTAATATTTTCGTGTATGGCTTGAGTCGATGCAAAAGGAACGTTGTCTAAATCGCCAAAAACAATTAATGTAGGGCACTTAATAACTTCTAGACCTTCTATAACATTAAGGTTGAAATATGTTCTCTCTAATAAGCTATTTACAAGCATTAAATTATTTGCTGAATTTTCATTAAAATTCATGGGCTTATAAAGTTCAGTTATGGAGTTTTGTTCTACTAAATTAACTTTATCCCCTAGCATTATTGCCTTCTTAAAAGCACTTTCTTCTCTTTTTTCAAATGCTGCAGACATCATAGTTTGAACTAATTCTTTAGTATCAGCATCACTTCTTTTTTGTTGCATGTTAGTGAAAGTTTGATCAAAATAATCAGAATTTCCAGGCGCTGGAGAGACTAAGATTAGTCGGTTTAAGTTGTTTGGATATTTTTTAGCATAAGTTACAGCAAGTAAAGATCCCCATGAATGACCAACTAAATTAAGTTTATCAAGTTTTAAATGAATTCTAATGGCTTCTAAATCTTCAACATAAGTTTCAATATTTATACTTAATGTGTCTTGAGGGAATTCTGTTTTACCACATCCTCTTTGGTCATAAAAAACAATTTGATAATCCTTTGCTAAATTTTGAAAATGAGGAACTAAATAGTCATGAAATAAACCAGGTCCACCATGTAAGACAAGTAAAATTTCACCTTCACCCATCTTTTTAATGAAATGTTTTACTCCGTTAATTTCAACAGTTTCTTCGGATGTTGAAATTTTGACCTCTTCTTTAAGGTCTTTATTTGAGGTATCTTCTTGATTGTCAGAATTACCACAGTTGGTTAATAGAATTAAAGAAGAAAATAAAAACAGAGAAAAAAATACCTTTTTCATATACAGATTATAAAATTTACCCAAAGATAATAACAAATAGTTAATTCTGAAATTAAACTGATTTAAGGTCGTTTATTGTGCTTATAGGATCGTTAGATTTAAAGACAAAACTCCCTGCAACAAGAACATCTGCACCACTATCAAGCAGCTTCCTTGCATTTGCACTAGTAACACCACCATCAATTTCAATTAATGCACTAGATTTTTTTTGATTAATCATTTCTTTTAAGGCACTTACCTTATTATACGTATTCTCTATAAATGATTGACCTCCAAAGCCTGGATTTACAGACATAATACAAACTAAATCAATATCCTGAATAATATCATCCAATACATTTACATTGGTGTGGGGATTTAAAGCAACTCCAGCTTTCATTCCAGCAGCTTTTATTTCTTGTAATGTACGATGTAAATGGTTGCACACTTCATAATGAACGGTTAAAATATCTGCACCAGCAGCCTTAAAGTCGTTAATGTATTTTTGAGGTTCAACAATCATTAAGTGCACATCAAAAGTCTTTTTAGAGAATTTTCTAATGGCTTTAATTACAGGCATCCCAAAAGATATGTTTGGAACAAAAACACCATCCATTACATCTATATGAAACCAATCGGCATTACTTTTATCAAGCATTTCACTCTCACTTTGGAGATTTGCAAAATCGGAAGCTAAAATTGATGGAGCTATTAAATGTGACATAAATCTATTTTATTCTGCAAATTTATAAAAAGAGTAGGAGGGTTTAAATTAAAAAAGCGAATGTTTATTAACATTCGCTTTAATCATTTTTTTTAAATGTGATAAATTATCCTAAATACGTTTTCAATAATTTACACCTAGAAGTATGTTTTAATTTTCTTAATGCTTTCTCTTTGATTTGTCTAACTCTTTCTCGTGTTAATTCAAATTCTTCACCAATTTCCTCTAATGTTAATGCTGATTGACAATTAATTCCAAAATACAAACGTAAAACTTCTGCTTCTCTATAAGATAATGTAGAAAGAGATCGTTCTATTTCATTCCTTAAAGATTCTGTCATTAATTGCTTGTCTGGGTTTAATAAGCCTTCTTTCTCAGTTAATACATCAAGCATTGTATTACTTTCTTCATCAGAAGAAAGAGGTGCATCAACAGAAATATGTCTACCAGATATTTTTAAAGAATCTTTTACTTCATCTGTAGTTATATCTAACATCTCAGCAACTTCATCTACAGAGGGTTCTCTTTCATGTATCTGCTCTAGTTGAGCAAATGTTCTATTTATTTTGGTAATACTTCCAATTTTATTAAGTGGTAACCTGACTATTCGTGCTTGTTCTGCAATGGCTTGCATAATACTTTGTCTAATCCACCAAACTGCATAAGAAATAAATTTAAAACCACGTGTTTCATCAAATCGTTCAGCAGCTTTAATCAAACCTATATTTCCTTCATTAATAAGATCAGATAGATTTAAGCCTTGGTTTTGGTACTGTTTAGACACAGAAACTACAAATCGTAAATTAGCTTTTGTTAATTTTTCAAGAGCATCTTTATCCCCTTCTCTTATTAGTCTGGCTAATTCTGCTTCTTCTTCAGCTGTAATTAAACTTTCTTTTGAGATGTCTTGAAGGTACTTATCTAATGAAATTGTTTCGCGGTTAGTAACTTGCTTGATAATCTTAAGTTGTCTCATAAACTGGTTTTGGATATTTTATCTAACGTAAGATACGACTCATCTATTAAAAAGTTACAGTTATCCCAAAAAATATAAAATAAAAAAGTCCTTTGTAATTAAACAAAGGACTTTAAGTTAATTTATTCTAGTTAAATTAAGCTTCTTGCTTCTCTGGTTTATCCAGTAATACTTTACGTGATAATTTTAATTTACCAGTCTTAGGATCAACAGCGATTAATTTTACATCAATCATTTCTCCTTCTTTTAATACATCTTCTACTTTTTCAACTCTTTCGTGTCTAATTTCAGAAATATGTAATAAACCGTCTTTACCAGGGATAATCTCAACAAAAGCACCAAAATTAGTGATTGATTTTACTTTTCCT